>NZ_JBQHUC010000010.1:0-99213 GCF_052065395.1 Bariatricus sp. HCP28S3_F11
AGAGTAATCAAACAATTCTTTGATGATGCATGCTCCGATGATTACGTTAACAGGAGTGTTTGGCCGTGAAGCTTTATCACTATATAAAACAGCAAAAGGTTTTTCATCAATTTTAGGGAACACTTCTTCTGCGAAAACCTTTGCCCAGGAATTTTCTAACGCTTTTTGCTCACGTGCAGTGAGGTTTAAAAAACTATCGAACAGAGATAACTGTTCTACATCATTTGTTTTAAAAGACATATGCAAACCACCTTTATTTGATAAGATGATTATACCATATGTCTTTCATCAATAGTAGTTATTTAATTAGTTGGAAATACCTTTTGACCCCAGCATCATAATATACTATGCACGCAATTTATTCAAGAAAATTTGCTATCATTTGTTTGAATTTTAGGAGTGCATCGGGGATGGGTTCATGGTCACGAATCTTCTTCAAAGATTTATTGGTGATTCACACCTCGTAGCATAATGTGATACGTATCAATTGGGCTTATTATTCTTCTTGTTCTGGGTATATTACTCTCCCTTCTTTGAAATATAGTAACTACACCCCGTCCCATAGCCACTTAGAATTTCCCTGCATAATTCATTGATATTTGCCTGAATCGGCTTGACATTGTTACAATAATCGGAAATTGCAGCACATACAGTATTACAATTTCCATTCATAGAAATGATTTTCGACAATCACATGAATCTTTACATATGATTCAGGAGCTCCTCAAAACCACCTGCCTATGAGCCGATTATAGCACAATTATTCTTTGTATTCTGCATTATTAATAAAAAGTGGAGGTCACTCCAAAAATTCTCTTATTCTATCCCGGTATTCTCCCGTCTTTCTCCCCAGCAGTACAAAAACATGTCCTTCTCCTTCTACATTCCACCTTCTACAATCTGCATTCACACATTCCTCAATCCGATCTGCATTTTTCATCTTTACAAAGTAATCTTTCTTTCCATGTATAATCATCATCGGAGTTTTTGAATGCCGAAGGCTCTCTGACGCATCACCGTAATAATCAAAATTATCCTTTGTCAGTCCAATTCCGCTCCAGATGAAAAATGATTTACACGCGAACTGTTTCATTCCTACATAGCTGCTGTCTACGATGAGTCTTGTAACATGTAACTCGGGAAGGGCCTGTAATTTCCCCACTTTCAACGGTCCATTTTCCATAAATGTATCAAGCCCGGAGAGATAGTTAACTGTCGCTCCTCCTAAAGATAATCCATGTACGATCACTTGCTCTACTTTATAATCAGCATGGAGCTTTTTCAGCCAGTCATAGACATCCAGACTTTCCAGGAACCCCATCGCCACACGTCCTTCGCTTTTCCCGAATCCGCGCAGATCCGGTGCCAAAATATGATAGCCAAGCTCATAATAGATATAGCCTATGTTATTAGTTATGATGCTGCCATCCAACTGATTCGGATGCAAAATGATAGCCCACTTCCCAGAAGGTTCTTTTTGCTTATAAATCCTTCCCCAAAGCCGAACTCCGTATTTCTCCCCTGCAAATTTTTCCGCGAGTTCTGCGCGAATCCAGACTTGCTGTGGCGTAACAGGAAGTACCTTATCTGTCTTTCCTTTTACATATTTTATTGCTCTTACAAATTCTTCCCTATTCATCTTTTTCCTACCTTGTTCCATCCTCTTTCGATTTTACATTTTCTCATATCTTCTCAAGACACGGACACTCTATTCCTATTCACCTAAATCCCGATAAAGAAGATATGAAATATGGTTGGAGCGAATCTATCTCTATCATATAGGATTGCTCAAGCTTTGTAAAGGTACGTACTATCTACCGTTTAGTGATTACTATTATCCACAAGCACTTCCGAAATCGTCACTAAATTCCGAGAATAATCTTCAATATAATATCAATTCCCATCAAACATATATATAATATCTTTCCTCTGTGCAATGATTTCATGATACACATTCTAAGACATTATTTCTGTATTCCATATCCGCTCAGACAGTTTCATCGTCAAATTCTGTAATTCGGACTAGAAATAAAGCCTCATAGAACGTATAATAAAATTCATAGATTATAAATTAAAACAGACCGCGGGCGGGTTCGCGTCACTCAGAATGAGTGACTACGAACCCGTCCCCCGGCCACGAGGACTCATATATGAATTATACAAAAATTTTACAAGGTATCCTTGACATTGGAGAGGCAATGTTAAAAAGTGGTGCCGAGAATTTTCGAATTGAAGACAGTCTCTATCGAATGTGCAGGAGTTACGGCTTTACACGGTATGATGTATTCGTAATACCAAGCAACATTCAGATTACTATTGAGACGCCGGATGGGGAGATTCTTACTCAGATCCGCCATATTGAGACGGTTAGTACTGATTTTGATCTGCTTCACCATTTGAATAAGCTATCAAGATATGTCTGTGCGCACACGCCGAATGAGAAGGAACTGCATCAGAAGTATCTTGACACCATGAACCGCATTCCGCAGCATCCCGCGATCCAGTATGTTGCTACTGTGATGGGCGGAACCGGATTTGCTGTTTTTTTCGGGTGCGGATTTACTGACGCAGTTGTAGCTGCGATTGCGTCTGTGATGCTTGTCATCGCCGGAAACTGGCTCAGTAAAAGGGAGAGCAATTTGCTGATCTATAATATGATTCTCTCTTTCTTATCGGAAGTATTGATCGTCGTTCTGGTCCGGCTGGGTATCGGCGTCCATCCGGAACGAATCATGCTGGGGATGGTCATGCTTCTCATCAGCGCAATAGGAACAACGAATGGAATCCGTGATCTCCTGCAGCGGGACTTTATTTCCGGTCTGATCAACATCTTGAATTCTTTTCTTGGCGCTGCGGGTATCGCATTCGGGATTGCACTTGCCATGCTTCTTCTGAATGAAGTTTCTTCCGAAGGAGCAGCGCTGAATACGAATATTCTGATTCAGCTTATTTCCTGCACGATCGGATGTACCGGTTTCGCACTGTGTTTCAAAATTCGTGGCAGACAGGTGCTTTTTTCCAGCGTCGGCGCTTTTTTGACCTGGGGAATTTATCTGCTGGTGTACCACTTTAACCCCAGCAATTTCCTGGCCACACTGACAGCCGCCGTGTTTGTCGGTTTCTATGCATTTGCCATGTCCCGGATCAACAAGGCACCTTCTACGATTTTCCTCACCGCATCCGTGCTTCCCTTAATTCCGGGATCTGCTCTGTACTATATGATGTATGGATATGTGAGTGGAAATAAAGAAATGGCAATGGTCAAGACAAATTCGCTGCTCACGACCTGCCTTGCCATTGCCTTAGGATTCTTAATCGTTGATGTTGCTTCAAGATATCTTATGACTGCATTGAATCGGGATTACCATATCGGAAAACATTCCTAGAATCCAGTGCAGATATCCGGATTGGCTCCTTACGTTTCACTTGCGATATAAGTACGAATCGCCTCGGCTGCCTCCTGATAATCTTTTTTGACATCTTCCAGAAGTGCAGCCGCTTCTTCCGGAACGGTCTCCTGCTCTTTACGCAGTACTTCTGTAATTATTTCCGCAGAACCTGCAAGCCTCTCAATCCCAAGATTTCTACATACGCCCTTCAGTGTATGTGCCGCACGGAAGGCCTCTTCCCGATTTCCTGCATCCATTTCTTCACATAATTTTTGATAACTGTCATCTTCTAAAAATTTGCCTATAAACTTACGCACAAGATTCGGGCTCATCAATCTTTTGAGAACAGCTTCATAGTCTCCGCCTATCTTCTGATAGCATTCTTGAATTGTCATCATTTTCTCCTTTTTGCCGGATTTATTCCACCGCTTTTCCTACCGTCTCCAGCGGATCAATCGTTTCCAGCTGCATTTTGTTTTTTAATTTATCTTCCACTTCCATCAGACATTCCAAAAGCAATGGATTAAATGCGCCGCATTCCCCATGCAGGATCTCATCCGAACAATTATCTTACCGATGTCATGCAATGCAGATACCATATTTTCTAACTCCCTATGCTAAAACTTTCTTAACACATGAAACTATAATAATCTGGAGAGTGCCTTATAAAATCTTTGCATCACTTCCGGCGATGGTTGATTCGTATTTCCGAGTTTTACAGTTTTATTTGCGCCATGGTAATCACTTCCTGCGGTGACAAATAAATTGTAAATTTCTGCAAATTTCAGCATGCTGCTCTTTTGTAATTCGGTGAATCCCGAATAATAGCATTCCAACCCCATAAGGCCATTGGCTTTGAGTCTGGAAATCCGTTCCTCGGTAGCTTCTTCTGTAAGCACTTTGGACCCGTCTGCCAGGATTCCATGCGCAAGCACCGGAATTCCGTCTGCGAATAAAATGGCATCGATCGCCTCCTCAGGAGACAGATATCTTTCCTTTCCATGGTATCCGCCCAGAATCCGGAATGCCTCAGCCTTATCTGCGACATATCCTCTTGCAAGCATCATTTTCGCAAGATGCGGCTTCCCGGGGTTCTCCAGCGCCAAAAATTCATTCTGTTCTTCTTCCGAAAATGCAAAGCCATAATTCTCTTCAAGAAACCTGAGCCGGTTTTTCGCTTTATCCATCCGGGCTGAATGAGTAATCTGTACAGCTTCGAGAATGGAAGATTTCTCCGGGTCATATCCGTACCCGAGGATGTGATATTTTCCTTTGTTGTCACGGCAGGAAAATTCCACACCGTAAATAAATGCCGGATCATCTGGCTGCAATACTTTCTGCATCTCCGCACATCCATCGCAGGAATCGTGATCGGTCAGAGAGAAAAGATCGATTCCTGCCGCCTTTACTTTTTTAAGCAAGGCAGCAGGTGTATCCGTTCCGTCAGAATAGATTGAATGCATATGCAGATCCGGGTTTTTAAAATTCTTATTACGATTCATTATATCAGTGTATCCACCTGTTCTGCCAGTTTGCAAAGTTCATTTCTGTAGATCTCAATCAGTTCCGGGCTTCCGTTTCTGCGAATGGTACGGCGCAGTAATCGGATCAATCCTACAACTTTCGCTTTATTTTCTTTGTCTTTCAGGACTTCCTTATCATCGGTTCCATAGTAAAGTGCAAGGCTCTTCTGCCAGAATGCTTCCGCAACCTCATATGGGAAACCAAGGAATGACAGCACATTGTTCTTATCCAGCATATTGAATCCGATATATGCATTATACATAGACCCCATTTCCAGAACCGGATGACCGATTGCAAGTGTATCCATATCGATCAGGATCACTTCATCATTTTGAAGCATAATATTCTTGGTGTGATAGTCACCATGAATCATATGGTCATCATGCGGAATCTCCAGCATCATTTTATGGAGTTTTTCATATACCTCTTTCGGAAGATGATCCTTCAAGAATTCCGTCCATCCAATTGCGATCTCCCGCTGATCCGGGAGCTGTCCCGCAGGAACTTCTGTGGAATGGATCAATTTCAAAAGGTCAATATACATCTTTGCATATTCATCGATATTTTCAGGCGTTTCCGCTAAAAGCTTTGAAAATGATTTCGCATTTAGCAGTTCGAACATAGATGCATAATGGTCATCGACCTTTACGACGTCATAAGAAATTGCAGTCGGAATACCGAGGACCAGTGCTTTTCGTGCGACATCACGCTCATGTTCGATGTCTGCCAGGGAATCCGGATTCAGATATACCTTAACTACGGTATCCGGATCAATGCGGTATACTTTACCATTTGCGCCCTGACCTATCACTTCACATCCTTCCACAGACACTCTGCGGTATGCGCGGGAAACCGGCATCATGGAAGTAAATCCGGTCATATCCAGAATCTCATATACTTCGGTGGATGCATTCTTCAGCTCCAGTTCAGGATGATTTTTACGCAGTCTTAAGATCACACGGAGACCGGCACTGGAAAGATACTCGAGATTTTCGAGATCGATCATTACAGGAACGCCATTCTCAGCTTTCATCATTTCTTCTTCAACCTGAGGTGCATTGGAAGAATCAATTCTGCCGCTTAAATGAATCACCGTTTTCTCGTTCTCCCGTGTAATAGTAACATTGCCCATGTGAATTACCTCCATTTCACTTTGTTCTATTTGATTGTATTTCTCTATATTCAGCATTTTTTCCGTTTTTGCAACAATGAGGGCTACCGCCACGTCTCCAGTCGAATTCACTGCCGTCCGGAACATTCCCATCAGCGAATCGATTCCCATAATCAGGCTCAGTGCTTCAGCCGGCACACCGATCTGAGTAAGCATCAAATTGTGACAGGTACGTAACAATGTAATTCAATGCTTGACCAAGGTTATTCTTATCATTCAGTATCATCATTTTCTACTAGTCTTCTATCTAAATGCTTTCTTCATTTTCAAAATATTCTTTCCATCTTTGTACTCATATGAAAGATCATCCATACTCTTTTTCACCATAAAGATTCCGAGTCCACCTATTTTTCTTTCATCCGCCGAGAGTGTTGTATCCGGTTCTTCCTGTGAAAGGGGATCGTAAGGAATGCCCTGGTCAATAAATGTAATCGTCACTTCTGCAGGCTCCTCAGAAATTTCCAATTGTACCGTCGCATCCCCCGTATTGGGCTGATAAGCATAATAAGAGATGTTGCTGAAAATCTCATCAATCGCAATATTGATCTGCATCTGTGCTTTCATCGGGCAGCCGCTTTCTTCCAGAGCTTCCTCTACAAATGATGTCACTTTATCCAGATTATCCACTGTTGCCTCAACTGTAAGCTCTTTTGCTGTCCCCATCTGCTTCATCCTGGAACCTCCTTTTCTTCGTCTCCCGTTCCTTTTTCTTATTCAATCGTCAGAATATCTGAAAAACCAGTCACCTCAAACACTTCCATGATCACATCATTCACATTTCTGATTACCATACTGCCCTGTTTATTCATAGCTTTCTGCGCCACAAGAAGTACACGAAGACCTGCTGATGAGATATATTCAAGCTTGGAAAAATCAAAAACAAGTTCCGTAATGTCTGCAAGAGAATCCTTCAGTTCTCCTTCCAGAAGCGGTGCAGTTGTCGTATCCAGTCTGCCTTCCAGCGCAATCGTCATTTTGGCGTCTTTCTTGTTTTTGTTGATATTCATAATCTTGATCCTCCTAAATTCTTTTTCCGTTCTACGGTACACGATGCACCTAAGCAATTACATTTTAGCATTTTCCCTACCGTGTATCAATGATTTTTGTCTACAAATGCGAACTTCCCGGCATCGTCTGTGTCTTCCAGCGTATCGTTTTTGCTTTTATGACTGCAAATATGTTTTAATATGATTGAAAATCATTTCCATCGCTGCCTGATTGTAGCCGCCCTCCGGCACGATCACATTGGCATTCTTTTTACTCGGCTCCACATACTGTTCGTGCATTGGTTTGACCGTCTCAATATACTGATTAATAACGGATTCCAGACTTCTTGCCCGTTCCATAACATCTCTCTGTATTCTTCGGATAATCCTGACATCCGCGTCTGTATCAATAAAAATCCGCATATCCATAAGCTCACACAATTCTTTATTTTCAAAAATCAGGATACCCTCCACAATAATCACACGGTTCGGCACGATCCGGATCGTGTCTTTGCTGCGATTATGGATCGTATAATCATAAAGTGGACATTCAATGCTCTCACCTTGTTTCAATGCTTTCAGATGGCGGATCATGAGTTCCGTATCAAATGCATTCGGATGATCGTAATTCAGACGGCTTCTCTCGTCGTAATCCATATCATCATGTGCTTTGTAATAATTATCATGTTTAATAATCGTTACACTTTCCGCAAATCTTGCTGCAATCTGATTGGTCAATGTGGTTTTCCCGCTCCCGGATCCGCCCGCAATTCCGATAATCATATTTTCACTCATTTCATTTTCTCCCGTTCTTTCCATTTTAATCGGATTTTTGTTGTAAAGATATCGATTTTGTATAGCTTCTGTTTTCAGTTTATCATGATTTAGCCTTGGTTTCAACGAATCTGGGGTGCATTTTAAAATCATACGTTTGCAAGATATGAATCATTGCTTTCATCGCTAAATCATAAAACATCCATTTCATACAGCACGGCAGTCTGGCAGCAATTGAAGTGCTACTATAATGATAGTTATAGTTTTTGTCGTGTATCATTCATACAAAACAAAGGAGGTTACTAAAATGTCCACAACAATAGCACCTGATATCCTGTTCTGTGATTATTATAAACAATGGATCACAACATATAAAGAAGGAGCCATACGTCCCGTCACCATGGAGAAGTATTCCATGGCACATCAGTGGGTGGAAAAACTCGTCCCAGAACTTCGCATTACCGACCTGACCCGGATTGCCTACCAAAAGCTTCTCAACGATTACGCTGCAGAACACGAGCGACAAACTACTATGGATTTTCACCATCACCTCAAATGCGCCATACTGGATGCAGTTGATGAAGGTTTAATTGAACGGGATCCTACACGTAAAGCAATCATCAAAGGTAAGCAGCCACGGGATAAAAAACCTAAATACCTGAATCAGTTCGAACTACAGAAACTGCTCGCTGATCTGACTCTGGAGCAGGAAGTCAGCTGGGATTGGTTCATTCTTTTGGTTGCCAAAACCGGCATGCGATTTTCAGAAGCCCTGGCTCTGACTCCAAAAGATTTCGATCTTTCCCACCAGATTCTCTCTATTTCAAAAACATGGAATTATAAAGGAAATGGCGGCTTTTCTCCGACTAAAAACAGCTCCTCCGTACGCAAAATCCAGTTGGATTGGCAGACGGTCATTCAATTTGCAGGTCTTCTAAAAGAGCTTCCTGAAGATCAGCCCATTTTTGTAAAAAATACCGTTTACAACTCGACCGTAAATGATATTCTTGCCCGTCACTGTAAAGCCGTGAATATTCCTGTGATTTCCATCCACGGACTTCGGCATACTCATGCTTCACTCCTTCTTTTCGCCGGAGTTTCCATCGCCAGTGTAGCCAGGAGATTAGGTCACTCTAGTATGACGACCACCCAGAAGACTTATCTGCATATCATTCAGGAACTCGAAAACAAAGATATCGATCTCATTATGAGGTCTCTATCCAGCCTTAGCTAAAAGGAAATAATGATACACGTCAAAATAGATAAGAAGGCAATATCTCTCTTGATATCGCCTTCTTATCATTCTCTAGATATCGAATCCATCTTCCAGTATGAATTTTCTCAGAAGTTCATCTAACTTTGCCCGAACCTTTCTTTTCGGCACATTACTTCCTTCTTTTTCATCAAAATATTGTTTTGCAATCGTAATATCAACGCTCTGAATCAGATCGTCATATTGACCAAATGCATTCATATCATTTTCAGTCACATGTTTTCCCATCAACTGGCGTAATTTCTGTTCATAAATTCCCAATCTGGAGGCAAAATTATGAATCTGATCACTTTTCGCACGAATTTGATATTCTACTATATAATCCCGGACACTTTTATCTTCACTGACAATCAATTCATGATTCTGGATATCCTTCAGCAGAATATTAGCAAACTTCTGCTCTTCCTGTGTAAGACTTGCAAAGGAACGATGCAATTCATTGAGCATATTATGAATGGTCTCTTCATCGGCATTCTCATTTAACATCTTCACATATTTCTTGAACCTGCTGTCCATATAATCCGAATCAATCTTTTCTGTAGAAAGTGCCATCAAATAGGGTTCAATATCATACGCTTCCTCTTCACCGCCTCCATCAGGGCCTGGTCTTCTCAGCTCTTTGTAACGCGCAAGCAATATTTCAAATGTCTGCTGATCAAATTCCAGACAAACCATTTCTTTCACTCCACCCGGTTGTTCAATTTCATAAGAAGTCTGTTCCCATACAAATCCCTGTACCTTAGCCGGTTCCAGATGCTTATTGAGTTCTCGGAATAATTTCGAAAACTTCTGTTTTTCCGCCTTTTCATCCGGGAGCTTGTAAAAATCAGAAATACCGGCAGATTCAAATAAAGTTTTAATCTCTTCAAAACATCGATTCATACTTTCCAGATTTTCTTTCAATTTCGGCACAAAGATTCCGTATGGCTTATTCCCTGAATATTGTTCAAATGCATATTCCACCACATTTTTCATGGTATACGGTCTTCTGTAGTAACGAATGATTCCATGCGGCTTATCCTCAGTAAACACACGGTTAGTTCTTGAAAAAGCCTGAATGATCATTTCAATATTTGACCATTTATAGAACTTATCCATATATAAAGTATTCAGCCACTTTGAATCATACCCGGTCAGCATCTGATCTACAACAATCAAAATATCCAGGCATTTCTCCGGCTCATTTTCAATAGCCACATAAGCATCTTTGTGTGCCAGTCTTGCACACACATCTCTTTTAAAAGCCGCATATCCCGGAATATTGAACCGCACACTGAAATCATGATTGTAATCTTCCAGAATCTCTTTGATTCCATCGATTTTCTCAATGGATCCTTCATGATTCCCATCATGAGGATCAAATACTGCGGTGATTTTCAAGCCACGATTTCTGGACCTGATTTCTTTGTAGTACTGGATCGCTTCTGGAATACTGCTGGTAGCTAACATGGCATGGAATTTTCCATTATGACTCTGGCTGATCCAATTTTCCAAAATATCATCTACAACTGCTTTTCGATGCTGCTCCCGGTCATACTGCGCATCTGTCAGCTGCCCTTCAATACTTTCTAATACTTCCCCATTGTCTCCCAATTGTGCCCCCATAGGGACTTCATTCATCCAGTGATTATAAATTGCTTCTTTCGCCGGATTCCCGAAAACTTCTGCTTCGCTCCTGACCTTTGCTTTATCCAAAGCTATCGCCAGTCTCAAATTCTTGTCTTTATATGTAGGCTGCGGAATTGTATCAAAACCGAGTACATTGCCATCTCTCATCCCATCCGCCACCGTATACCTGGTACCTTCCAGTTCATTTCCAAAGACATCTGCTGTTGTAGTATCTTTCTTTTTATTGATTTCTAAGATAGGTGTACCGGAAAATCCAATAAAGATTGCCCTTGGGAAGGTGTGTTTAATCGTCGAAAGCATTTCGCCAAAAACACTGCGATGACATTCATCTACGATAAAAACAATCCTCTTTCGATTGATTTTTTCAATATCTGCGATATTCACATTATCATCCGGTGTAATTCTGCTCATTTTCTGAATCGACGTAACAATCAGTGTGTCCTTCGCGGCATCACTTTTCAATTTCCCCAATAATACAACCGTATTTTCAGTGGACTGAACGTCATCAGTTTCATCAGAAAATCCCCGATATTCCCGCAAAGATTGTATTCCCAGTTCAATCCGATCCATCAAGAAGACCACTTTATCAGCATCGCCGGAATTTGCGATCAACTGAGCCGACTTAAAACTGGTCATCGTTTTACCGGATCCCGTAGTATGCCACACATATCCACCATAAATATTCTGGTCATCCCATTTCATTTCACTGACACGACGAGATATCTTACTGGCCGCATAATATTGATAACTTCTCATAACCTTCAGCGTATTATCAGTCTGATCTGCAACCGTATAATATCCAATCAACTCATGTGCCATTGGAATAGAAAGAAGCCTTTCCGCGATCGTACTCCAGTCATTAATTGGATTATTATACTGATCTGCCCAATGAAAACAAAATTTCTCACTGAATTTATCCGCGCGCCCGGGATTCGCAAAATATACACATTCCTCCGGGTTCATAGCTACGAAAATCTGAACCAACGAAAAAATTCCAGTGAACACTCCTTCATGCAAATATTTCTGAATCTGGTATTGCGCCTCCGATACAGGCACACCACTTTTCTTTAGCTCTACATGAATCAGCGGCATCCCATTTATCAACAGGCAAAAATCTCCACGCCGGTTTGGATAAATATCATTTCGTGCGCTATAAATCGGCTGTTCGGCAATCTGATATCGTGTCCTGCCAGCCGCAATTTCATTCCGATCAAATATTTTCAAAGAAATCATTTTACCAAAATTGTGTTGATCCTTCTCATTATCTCTGACAATCTGGACATATCCACCATTAATAAATCCATTTAACTTGAGTGGTGTTCGCAGTGCTTTGATTTGCTCCATAATCTGCTGCATTTCTCCGGCTGTCATCGGATAATCTCCAAGACGATCTACCGCTCTGTTATTCTCATATATAATATTCGCCCAGTTTTGAAGCAGTTCTTTCTCGTTCTTGTACTTCAGAACACCGTCTCTCCACCCTTTTTCTTCTACGAGGGTTCTAATGAGATCCGCTTCAAACTTACTTTCACTGTCGTAACTCATTTATTCACATCCTATCTTTTGTGATTTGTCAGAATTTGTATTTCTACCAATTTGCCCGTTTAAATAAACATTTTTTCTAGCAGTAGTCTTTTAATCATTTTGAGCTTCTCAAGCTTACGCTGATGAAGGGTGATAAGGTTGTCGAGGTTGGAAAAATACTCTCCAATTCTTCTTTGCTCGCTAAGTTGAGGCACTAAATAATCAGTTTGTGATACAGTTGTCCAATTAACGTATATCTGCGTATTGCCTTGACTTTGCTTTATAATTTTATCTCTAATCTCTGGTGCATTTAACATTGTATAAATAAACTGCGAATCATAATTTGAACTATCCACTTCAATTCTTTCAGTTCGCTGATTATATACATAACCCCCCGATTCTTCAATCAAAAGTACACGTCCAATGATATTCCCCGATGCTGTCTTATCATTCAAAATCATCGTAATATCACCTTTGTTTAATATTCTATTTACAGTCTTGTCTGACCTTACAGCACGTATCCCTTGGTCTCTATAAACGCTATCTTCTGAATAGCTTCCTATACTTATTACCTTATATATTCCATCTTCTGAAAACTCGGATTCTATAGATGTACCACCAGTAGCCTGACCGAACTCTAATAACTTACGCTGTTCCCAATCGTAATTCCCACTCTACCATGCATGTTTTCCTGTAGCTAGCAAGCTGTCGATATCTATAAAAGCATTTTCAATTCGTTCTGTATGATATCCCCAATAATTATCATAAACAGCTTGAGTAATCCCCTTCTCATCCCATTCTTTTAAGACATCACCAGTTTTTTTCCCTCGATAGGATGCATAATATTCTAAAAGATACATAAAAAATTTCATTTCTTCTGGCATAACGTTTCTTACTCTCCTCTAATATAAATGGAATTTCTTGGATCCCCAGTAATTTTCTCTGCTTCCCACATTTCAAATATGGCTCCCGCTCCGAAGGAAGTCAGGCCATTCTCTTCGTTTTCCAACATTTCATGTGTTTCTGAGAATACAAATTCTCTTAACGCATCCATTTGGCTATATCCGTATTTATCAATAATCATCTGAACAACTTCACCATTATAGTAATCGATAATTTCCGGTTCTAATCGCTTCATACATTTTTCGCCTCCACAAATTTCAATAATTTAAGTGCTCTCTCTGTTCGAAAAGCATATTGATCTTTTAGTTTTTGAGGAAGAAGCAAACGAATCGCAACATCCTCAGGGAAATATCCTTTCAGATAGTTATTTATAGTTCGAATAGTCTGGTCGTTTGCAACAGGCCCGATTACAATATCATATTCTTCATCCAACAATTTACCAGTTCTATTTGCTGCAATATATCTGAGCCACTCTTTATTTGTAGCTTCAAAAATCAAGACTCTCACTTTTTCCGCCATTTCATCATCAACCTCATAGACTGATACAAGCGGTGTTCCTATTTTACGGTTACTTGTCGTACGCAAAGCCCATTTTTTTGCCTGTTCAAAATCACTGGTTAAGTAAAATCCAGCTCCAAAATCCAATAGTCTTTTAGTCGGAATCAGTTTGGGATCATTTACCTCCACATTACTTCCGTGGTATAAAGTCATAACAAACTCCTTCTTTCTTTACTTGCTTTTCTCTACTTAATAAACTAAACTATACGCTCAATTCCCATTCATAACGTAACATGGTACCTCGCTACAAATACATATTTTTCTAAACAAACATTTTTTCAAGCATGGCTTTCTTAATATTTTGCAATTTTTCCAATTTACGCTGATGAAGGGTGATAAGGTTGTCGAGATTTGAAAAATATTCGCCAATCTTCCCCTGCTCAGCAATAGATGTGATTGGCACTTCGACATCTTTGATTGCTCCTATTGGAAGTTGTTTTAATGCTGAACCCGTTTGTCTTTTTAATAATTCATTTTGTCCTGTCCAAGATAACAAATACTGAATCAGAAATTTTCCATATAATTCACTTTTGTCAGTGCGCAATATTGCTAATTGAGAATTAATGTTCCACCCTGAATTATCAGTATTTACGTAGCCTAGTGCGCCTAAGGAACCTCTAACAGCAATCACAATATCATCTTCAAGCAAGTGACCAGATGTAAGTTTGGAATGTTTTTCGGGAGTAATATAACTTGCTCCATCAAGGGATAGTTTTCCATCCTTTAAATTTCCGCCTGTAAGAAAAGGTATTCCACTACCGCTATCAGTCATATCAGATGATTTTGGATAAGCCTCTCCATAGTTGCCATCTGTGAAAAATGTATTTGTTGCTCCCAGCTTACGCTGTTCCCAATCATCAGTAAATCCAGTAAATCGAATTTCTGGTTTCACCTCACCATTTTGAGGAATCATTTTTTCAAGCATAGATTTTTTAACACTTTTCAGCTTATCAAGCTTACGCTGATGAAGGGTGATGAGGTGGTCGAGTTGCTTAAAAAATACTCCTATCATTTGCTGTTCTCGAATAGTAGATGGCAACATTAAGTCCATTGCAGCCATCTGTTTGCCGGAAACTTCGACGAATGTTGAACCAGCTCCAACCAACTCTCCGTATCGCTTTAATTCCTCTGTCCGAGAAAAAATGAAATAAGTGTCAAGCTCATTTTTATGAGGGACAATAGACTGAAAACCTTGATTAGTACAGCCTTTTCGTGTTAAAATAGCGGTTTTTCCTATTCCAGCACGAGAAGTAAATAATACAGTCCCGGGCGGTAAAAGCTTTGCAGAGCTATTATCATATCCTTGTTCAGTTATCTTTCTTTGACTTGTTTTAACATAGATTTGGTCTGCAATTTCAGCAGGAGCATACCAGTCTATATCGCCGTCCCAATACTCAGGATTTTGCGTGTTTGGCGTTCCTCCGCCGACTAAATCCGCTACATCACCCAACTTCCGCTGTTCCCAATCATCAGTAAACCCAGCAAACCGAATCTGTGGTTTTTTCGTCTTTTTTCCCATTTTACTCACCCCCAAGCAGCGCTTTCAAACTGGCAAGCCCCATCATATCAAACTCATTTCCCGTAAGTTTATCTGTCATCCTTATCAACTCTCTTTCAGTTTCTTCGATTTCTTCCTCAATATCGTGAAGAGTCGTAGAATACTTGTCCGCAAGAGATTGTACTTTTTTAACAAGATCTGCCACAATTTGCTCCGGCAGGTTATGTAAATCACTGATTAACGGTTTAATCCATTTTTCACTCAATAGTTTTTCTTCTTGCTCATCAGAAAGTTTTTCTATCGTTTCTTTCGTTTGAATAAGAAGCCGCGATGTTAATTCCTTGATTTCCTTTTTAATTTCTTTTTCTTCTTTGCTTAGATTGCCATATTGCTCTAATACCGCTTTCAATGCCCGTTCTTCTTCATTTTCCGCTTTTCTTAACTCTTTTAACTTTACGGTAACTCCCTTAGCATTAAAAGCGTCCTGATTTTCATTTAAAATATCGCTTTCTTTATCTTCTTCGGAAAGATTTTCAATCAATTCCTCATACATGGATGTAATCTCAGCAAGTCGTTTTTCATTTTCTGTAATTACAGACAAGCGATCCGGCAAAAGCACTTTTTGTACCAGCTCAAATGGCAAAATTCTTCCTTTCCATCCTTCCTGAATCTCTTTATCCTTCTTCATGACCATGTTTGGTTCTACAACCTTGATTGCTTCTCGCCCTTCTGTCCCAATCACATCAAAATCAATTGCAATCTCAGTCCACTTATCATCGAGTATCTGGTATGCCTTGTATTTGTCAATTAACGGAATGTCGTGAAGTCGCTTAAAAATCTGATTTCCTATTTCTTCCTTTTCTTTGCCCGCCTGTAAGGATTCCATATTTTGAATCAATCTTTCTTTTAATAAGTCTTCGAAATCCATAAAACAATTTGCGAAATTATTTTTAAACACTTTAATATCTTCGTTTTCTACAATAATTTTTTTTACATCTTCACATCTGAGCGAAGAATATGGAGTACCGTTACTCATAAAAAGGCTCTCACGAAGACTCGGAAATGCTTGCCAATATCTTTGCAGCTCGTCAATCTCTGAATTTGGAATCCCACCCATCAAACTTGCATAGATATCCCAACTTTCTGCTTTCTCTGAAGAGTCCACATAGCGCGGAATATTAAGATTATAATCATTTGCACGGATTTCTTCTCTGCTGACCACTTTCGAAAACTTTTCAATGGTCTTCCTTTCAAAATAAGCATCTACGATTCTCTTAATATCTGATGCTTGAAGCTTATTATTTTTTCCCTCCTTAACAAATCCCTTTGATGCATCAATAATCAAAACATCTTTATTTTCCCGTTTTTGTTTCAACACCATAATGATTGTCGGAATGCCTGTCCCGAAAAAAATGTTCGCCGGAAGCCCGATAATTGCATCAATATGATTCTTTTCGATCAGATTTGTCCGTATTTTTTCTTCTTCTCCACCACGGAACAAAACACCATGTGGAAGCACAATCGTCATAATTCCATCTGGTTTAATATGATAAAGATCATGAAGAAGGAAAGCGTAATCTGCTTTGCTCTTCGGTGCCAATCCATATTCACTATATCGCGGATCAGACTCCTTTCCGTCCGGTGTCCACTGTTGCGAATAAGGTGGATTTGACACAACTGCATCTACACGAAGCACCGGTGGATAACTGTCAAGATCAATCGGCCAGTCGTCCTCCAATGTATCCGCATTCCTTGTAAACAAATTTGAGGGATTAATTCCTCTCATAATCAAATTCATTCTGGTCAGGTTATACGTACTTTCTTTTAACTCCTGCGCATAATACTGTATACAGTCGCGGTTCATATATTTCGACACACTTTGTCCAATATTAATGAGAAGAGAACCTGAGCCGGAAGTCGGATCATAGATTGCGATCCGTTCTCTGTCTTTCAGATGCTCCGCGACAATTTCAGACATTAACACGGATACTTCATGAGGAGTATAGAATTCCCCCGCTTTCTTCCCGGCGTTTGCAGCGAAATTTGAAATCAAATACTCGTAGATAAATCCCAGAACGTCATATCCCTGTTTTTCATCCATAGGAATATCTTTTATCAATTGAATCAAATCACTAATTGCCTTCGTTCTTGCGTTACTAGTTTCACCCAGTTTAGAAAGCCCCGTCTGAAGTGTATCAAAAATTCCATCAAAAACATTTTTATGCGACTCATTGATCAGTCTGTCAAATGCAGATAATGCATCAGTTACATTTGATACATCAAAATTCTTTCCCATACCAAGCCAGGTCGAAAACAGATTCTTGTAAGAAATGAAATATCCCAGGCTTCTCCTGCACTGGTTTACAGTCTCAGTATCTTCCTCGACCAATTCAACAAAATCTTCCTCTTCCCAGTCATTTTTCTTCAGGAAATCCACTTCTCTATCAGAAAGGAATTTATAAAAAATAAAGCCAAGAATATAGTCTTTGTATTCATTAGCTTCAATTTTTGATCTCATTTTATTTGCAGATTCCCAAATACGGGAAGCTAATTGTTGTTTGTTCATGGAAAACTCCACCTCTCTACAGAATTATTCTTTTAATAACCACATTGTATCACACTTTTCCTCTAGGTAGGATACGAAATGCTTCTCCCAATTTTTCCACCTTTCAAATCATTCCGTATCACTTCAAGCCCTCCGATTGGAACACAGAATTTCGGATTATGTGCACAGCATTGTTCATACACATACTCCAGTTCAAACCATTCCACCGCATCCAATTCCTCTTCCTGCAGTATCAGTTCTGAAATATCTATCGGTTTTTCGTATATAAATACAAATGCAATCTCGTTATCCCGGAACATTTTTCCATAGAATTCTGTTTCATATTGAATTTTGAAAGTATCCACGAAACGGAGTTCTTCTTTGTCGGCTGTGATGCCCAGTTCTTCTCGAAGCTCCCGCAGTGCGGAATCAAGTGGCTCGTCTCCGGCCTGAATATGTCCCGCAGAAGAGGTATCGAATTGCCCCGGGAACGAATCTTTCTTCAAAGAGCGCTTCTGCAGCAGCACTTCTGTCTGTTTTCCATTCCTGCGTATGATCCAGACATGTGCCGTGCGATGCCGGATTCCTTCTGAGTGGGCTTTCCCTCTTTCCACCGTCTCTCCTGTGGGTTTTCCATATTCATCTACAATGTCTACAAATTCCAAACTGTTGTCACCTCTTATCATCTTTTACCTGAATACAAAAATCATCATAAGTATAAAACCAATCGGAGGACAAATAAGTCCCAGAACAATCGCCAGTACGAGCAAAATCCCATCTCCGCTTTTTTGGCTGGCGGCTTCCATAACGCCGTTCGTCACAAACAACTGCACCTATTTCCAAAATAATTCTTAGTCCTCCTGCTAGATTATTCTTTCGCGTAATGATATTATACCACACTTTCACCTTAGAAAGAATCAGAATGTCCTTAACACAAATTTTATATACAGCGGAAGTGCAAGAACCTATCCTGTCCTGCCCACATTATAGTCTCCCAGCTTGATTGCACTATTTACATGGTGTTTTTCAGGGTGGTTAAGAAGCGTTTTTGTGCTTCCTTACAAATAGTATTCTACGGCTTTCTATGGATTAAGTCGTTCCCCAAAGAATGGACAAAAAGTACAATGGGAATGGCCTTTTTGAGGTAGAGTAGGCGGATGAACCTTTCATCCGCCCCTCATCAAACCGTGCATGAGGTTCTCCCTCACACGGCTTTCCGACATTCTTCTTTCTACAGCATTACGTCATGCTTTAGCCATTTTCTTTAATCCTTTTTCGTAAATGCTATTTCTAACAAATCCCACCTTTGACATATGATGTCGCCTTCGGTGCTTCTTGTTATACCATCTTGCAAAGGAGCAGATAATGTACCAGTCTAGTGCCTGCATCCATTTTTCATTTGTCTTAGTAGAATAGTAATTCTTCCATCCTGTGATTTTAGGATTCAGATTCTTTATTAAATCTTCTTCTTTTGCAACTAGCAGGCTTCAATTGTTTACATTCCTTTTGATTTCTGCTTTCATTTTCTTCATGGCTTTTCTGCTAGGGTACTGATAGGTTTCCTTATACAGTTGCCCTTTGCTTGTTTCTGTTGTCATTCTTCTGTGGTGCATTCCAAGAAAGTCAAATCCCTCTTTGCCATCCCACATACTGACAATCTGCTCCGTTATGGCAAAGCCGTGAAACCGATAAAAGCTCAAAAAGGTAAAAACCGTACTGTTCCTGAAGATATCGCGTGCCCTCTTTGCGGAGCTCCGCATGAGTACATCTACGACAATACTGGTGGTCGTGGACAGTTCAAATGCAAAATCTGCGGCCAGACCTTTGTCAATGGCGAGAAAGTAACTACTCCACTTAAGCTTCAGTGTCCCTACTGCAGTCATGCCCTTCAGCCGGTAAAAGATCGTAAGCACTTCCGTGTCCACAAATGCATCAATGACAACTGCTCCTATTACAAGCGGAATCTGAATAAGCTTCCAAAAGACCTTCCAAAATCAGAATACTGGAAATACAAGCTGCGATACCTCTACCGCGAGTTTTCCGTGAACTTCTTCGACATGGAGCTGAATCAGCTTCCGAAATGGGCAACCTCTTTCAAGTATAAGAAGAACAATGCCTATATCATGGGATTGTGCCTTACCTGCCGTGTGAACCTCAAGCTGTCTCTTCGCCAGACTGTACAGGCTCTGAAAGAAATCCACGGGATTGAAATCTCACACACCATGGTCAACAACTATGCCAAAACCGCTGCTGTCATCATACGGCCTTTCGTGGATTCCTACGACTACAACCCTTCCAATAAACTGGCCGCCGATGAAACCTACATAAAAATCAAAGGCATGAAATCCTATGTCTGGCTCATCATGGATAAGGTATCACGATCGATTCTCGGGTATCAGGTCTCAACATCCAGAGATGTCGGCCCTTGTATCCTTACCGTGAGGATGGCATTTGATAAGTTTAAGGAGTTCCCTGGCAAATCCTTGAAATTCATCGCTGATGGTTATAGTGCCTATCCACTTGCTGCTCAGCAGTTCAAAATTGAAAAGGATTGGGATGTATTCATCACTCAAGTCATCGGTCTTACCAATGATGACGAAGTATCCAAGGAATACCGTCCGTTCAAGCAGCTCATCGAACGCCTGAATCGTACCTTCAAAGAATCCTACCGCACTACCTGCGGCTATGGTACAGAAGATGGCGCTGTCCACAGCGTCTCTCTTTGGGTTGCTTATTATAACTTCTTACGTCCCCATGAGATATCCGGCGGTAAAGAACCTCTCAACAAAGTGGAGCTACTGGAAGGTGCCGGGAACATGCCCGGTAAATGGCAGCTTCTCATCTACCTTGGCCAGCAGGCAATCCTAAAACAGCAAAGAGAAACTTCTATCTGTTCTTAGATTCCGAGCCGGAGGTAAATATCCAGCCACCAGAACCCTTGGTTCTGGCTTTGCCCTTGATGACACACCAAAATAATGCTACAATGCTGTGAATCAGACGGAGAAACCTATCTGTTCTTGAGTTCTTCGCCGTCGGTAAGACATTCAGAGCATTATTTTGGTGTGCCGTCAAGGGTGGCGGACACCGCCCAAAACTAACATATCTGCAATTTTCAAGGTTCCAATGGAGCCATTTTTTCAGCTCCAATTTTTCATAGGCTACTTTACACTACCGATTCTCACAAGAAGAATATCTCCGCCGCACCCTTCAACAGCTGTTCGGATGCCTGCAATCAGAGCCGTAGGAAGATGCTTGTCTTGCTCCGATATATATTCCGGATATACTTCCTGAAGCTCTTTCAGAACAACTTTCTGGGCAAAATCGGTAACTTTATATAGCCACTTTTATCGGATATTTTCAAAGTCTTAAGCAGTGTCTCCGAATTACATCCCATATCTATTTATTCTCCTTCCTATTCCCTGCTGTTACACCGATGCCGTCTATGCATCTCCTTATTGGCTCAATATTTCCAGCATCTTTTCTGAATCATCCGCAGCTTTCACTTTATCATTTGCCATGATGATGATACCGTTCTCATCAATCAGATAGGTTGTGCGTACCACTCCCATGGAAACTTTGCCATAATTCTTCTTCTCTTTCCAGACATCATAAGCCTCGATTACCTTCCGCTCCGGATCAGACAGAATCGTAATGGAAAGATTCTGCTTTTCTTCAAAACGTTTGTGACTTACCACAGAGTCTTTGCTGACGCCTAACACGATTGCACCTTTTTCTTCAATCTGAGGCAGCAAGGCAGAATACCCACACGCCTGTTTAGTACAGCCCGGAGTATTATCTTTCGGATAAAAATATAAGATCACTTTTTTCCCTCTGTATTCTTTTAAACTATGATTCTTGCCATTCTGGTCCGGAAGCGTAAAATCCGGAGCTGTTGTTCCTGTTTCCAACATAATTCTTAGTCCTCCTGTAAGATTATTCTTTTGCGTAATGATATTATTCCATGATTTCACCTAAGAAAGGATCAAAACGTCCTTAACAAAAATGCCATATACAGCGGAAGTGTCAGTATCTGTCCTGACCTGCCCACATTATAATCTCCCAGCTTGATTGCACTGTTTACATGATATTTTTCAGGGTGTTTAAGAATCGTTTTTGTGCTTTTCGTGTTTCCGTTAACTGCTTTCACTTCGACCAGTGTACATTCTCCTTTGTATCGAATAACAAAATCCACTTCCAGACCGCTGTCTTTGTGGAAATAGTACAGCTTTCGCCCCATTTTTGTGAAAATATCCGCAATCAGGTTCTCAAAGATTGCGCCTTTGTATCCATAAAGATTGCCCTGCAGAATATCATATTGTGTGCCATCCTCCAACATACTGACAAACAGACCGCAATCCCGCATATAAACCTTGAATACCTCTTCCTCCGCATTTCCGTCCAAAGGAAGCTCCGTAATCGAAAGATTATAGCACCGTGCAATGATTCCTGCATCCTCAATCCATTGAAGGCTGCCTGTATACTTTGAGGCTGTTGAACCTTTCTTTATGACCGAATATTGAAATTTCTTATTCTCTTTACTGAGTTGTCTTGGGATAGACTGGAAACATTCCTTAATACGGGATTTGTCTTTTTTCTCCGCGTATTTCACCATATCATCCTCATAGGAACGAACAATATCTCTCTGTATTCGCAACACTTTGTCCATTTGTTTTGTATCTACAAAAGTTTGTACGGCATCCGGCATACCACCTACCACCGTATACTGCAAAAGCAGCTGCTTCATACGATTGTGCAGGGCATCCGGCACAGGTGTTTCCATTTCAAGATTCTTTTTCAGCATCTCAACAAGTGGCGCTCCAACCCCATTGGCCCACAGGAATTCTTCAAAATCCAGCGGATACATATCAATCACGGTTTCCGACCCTACCGGAATAGATTTTGGTTCCTTACCATATCCCTTGACTCCCAGCAGAGAACCGGTTCCTATGACATCATACCGTCCATCCATTCGGAAAAACTTTAAGGCCGTTCTCGCCTCCGGGCAATCTTGAATTTCATCCAAAACCAGAACCGTTTCACCTGCCTCAAATACTGCCGCACTTCCCAACAATGCGGACAACATCATCACAATATTATCAATTTCCAAAGAACCGGAAAACACAGAAGCATAGTCCGGATTCTCAAAAAAATTCAAATACACAACATGCTTATAATTTTTTTTAGCAAAATCCAGAACAGAGTAGGTTTTTCCACACTGACGACAACCCTTTATAATCAGTGGCTTATGATTTGCGGTATTCTTCCATTCATTCAAACTTTGTTCTATCTTTCTTTTCAGCATAGCGTTTTCATCTCCTTAACCTGTCTGACTTTTAGTATACTGAAAGATCAAATTTTTTCAAGGGAGTTTTTGGGATTCTATCAACTTTTTCAAATGACTTTTCTCTTTCCAGAAGCATTTTTCCAGCAAATATAGGGAACATCATAACTCCGTTTTGATTATATACGAAAAAAAGCACCTCTCAGATCAAAAACTCTAAGAAGTGCTCTCATTTACATTAATACAGTTTTGCTCCTGCCGGAATCTTATCATCCACCATCAGAAGATTCAGTCCTTCTTTTCCATCCTCTTCGTGTACTGCACTGATTAACATACCGCAGGAATCAATGCCCATCATCGCTCTCGGAGGCAGGTTTGTGATTGCGATACAAGTCTTTCCTACCAGCTCTTCCGGCTCATAATACTCGTGAATACCGCTTAAAATCACACGATCCACGCCTGTTCCGTCATCTAAGACGAATTTCAGAAGTTTTTTGCTCTTCGGCACTGCTTCACATTCTTTCACCTTTACAGCTCTGAAATCAGATTTGCTGAATGTATCAAAATCAACCATTTCTTCAAATAACGGCTCGATTTTTACCTTGGAAAAATCAATTTTTTCTTCTGCTTTTGCTTCTTCCTGAACTGCCTTTTCCGCTATTTCCGCTTTCTTCTCAGCGCCGCCGAGGGTTTTCATCGTCGGGAACAGAAGTACGTCTCTGATTGCCTCTGCGCCGGTCAGCAGCATACACATTCTGTCGATACCGAATCCGATACCACCTGTAGGCGGCATACCGATTTCCAATGCGTTCAGGAAATCTTCGTCCGTCGTGTTCGCTTCTTCATCACCCTGTGCAAGCAGTTCTTCCTGTGCTTTGAAACGTTCTCTCTGATCGATCGGATCGTTCAACTCAGAGTAAGCATTTGCCATTTCCCAGCCGTTCATGAAGAACTCGAAACGTTCTACATATTCCGGATTCTCCGGTTTCTTCTTGGTCAGCGGAGAGATTTCGATCGGATGATCCATTACGAAGGTTGGCTGAATCAGATGTTCTTCTGCAAATTCTTCGAAGAAGAGACTGAGGATATCGCCTTTTTTATGTCTTTCTTCGTATTCTACATGATGTTCATCCGCAACAGCTCTTGCTTCTTCCAGTGTATGCACTTCATTCCAGTCAACGCCGGCATATTTCTTAACTGCATCAACCATGGTGATTCTCTCGAACGGCTTTCCGAGATCCATCTCGACACCTTTATATACGATCTTCGTTGTACCAAGAACCTCCTGTGCCACATGACGGTACATGTTCTCAGTCAGATCCATCATTCCGTTATAATCGGTATAAGCCTGATATAATTCCATCAGAGTAAATTCCGGATTATGTCTGGTATCCAGACCTTCGTTACGGAATACACGGCCGATCTCATATACTCTTTCCAATCCGCCTACGATCAGACGTTTCAGATAAAGTTCCAGAGAAATACGAAGCTTGAAATCTTCGTTCAGCGCGTTGAAGTGTGTCTCAAACGGTCTTGCGGCTGCTCCTCCGGCATTTGCAACCAACATCGGAGTTTCTACCTCCATGAATCCCTGTCCGTCAAGGTATTTACGGATAGAGCTGATGATTTTAGAACGTTTGATAAATGTATCTTTTACTTCCGGGTTCATGATCAGATCCACATATCTCTGACGATAACGCATATCGGTATCGGTCAGACCATGGAATTTCTCCGGAAGAACCTGCAGACTCTTGGAAAGAAGCTTCACTGCAGATGCATGAATAGAGATCTCACCGGTCTTGGTTTTAAACACTTCGCCTTCCAGACCTACGATATCACCGATATCCATTTTTTTGAAAGCTTTGTATTCTTCTTCTCCAATACTGTCTCTTGCAACATAAGACTGGATGTTTCCCTGTAAATCCTGAATGTTGCAGAAGGATGCTTTTCCCATGATACGCTTGGACATCATACGTCCCGCAAGTACAACATGCTTGCCTTCCAATTCTTCAAAATGTTCTTTTACTTCCATGCTGTGATGGGTTACATCGTATTTGGTGATTTCAAACGGATTCTGTCCGTTTGCCTGAAGTTCCGCCAGTTTTTCACGGCGTACCTTTCTCAAATGATTAATATCCTGTTCCTGCCCGTTGTTATTCTGCTGTGCTCCCACTTCTTCTTCTCCTCTCTGCATGCTGCAGGCATCTTATAAGAAACTGCTGCCTTCGGCACTTACATTTCATTCACTAAATAGAACGGTTAATCTTTAAAACTTCATATTCAATCACACCGGCCTGTGTCTCAACAGCCACAACATCTCCGACTTTCTTTCCGATCAGAGCCCTTCCTACCGGTGATTCATTGGAAATCTTTCCTGCAAGACTGTTCGCTTCTGTAGAACCTACAATCTTGAATTCCATCTCTTCTTCAAATTCTCTATCATATACATCTACCGTACATCCGATGTTGATCTTTTCAAGATCCACGTCATCTTCTACAACAATCTCAGCATTTTTCAGGATCTTTTCAAGTTCTTCGATACGTGCTTCGATATCACGCTGTTCATCTTTTGCAGCATCATACTCAGCGTTCTCGGACAAGTCACCCTGCTCTCTTGCTTCTTTGATCTTTGCAGCGACTTCTTTTCTCTTAACAACTTTCAGATTCTCAAGCTCATCCTCCAGTTTTTTCAGTCCTGTATAAGTGAGTAATGTCTTCTTTGCTTCCATACTTTCCATCTCCTCTTATCACTAAAACAGCATCTCTATGCTAGAATAAACATCATATTCTCTGAAGAAATGATGTTTATCTAAAGATACTTTCACAATTTCATTATTATACATAATTGCGTGTTTCATGTCAATAATTTTTACTGCCGGTTTCGCCGGATTCTCTCTATTTTTTCTAACAGATTCTCTCATTCAGCAATTTTTCCAGCTCTTCATAGCTTTCAACACGATTGATCTCATCCCGGAGTTTCGCAGACCCTTCCATACCTTTCGTATACCACGCCACATGCTTCCTCATCTCACGGATTCCAAGGTAATCTCCTTTCAATTCAATCTGAAGCTGCGCATGGCGAAGCATCATCTCTTTGATTTCTTTCTTTGATGGCCTGTGAGGCACTTTGCCAGTTTCTTCATATTCATTCAACTCTCTGAAGATCCATGGATTACCCTGACACCCCCGCCCGATCATCACACCATCACATCCGGTTTCTTCCAAAAGCTGTTCCGCTGCTAAAGAACCTGTTACATCCCCATTTCCGATGACCGGAATGGAAACAGCTTCTTTGACCTGCCGTATAATGTCCCAGTCTGCTTTTCCCGAATAGTACTGCTCTCTCGTCCTTCCGTGAACCGCAACTGCTGCCCCTCCTGCTTCCTCAATAATCTTTGCTATTTCCACCGCATTTACATGTTCCTCGTCAAAGCCCTTCCGTATTTTAACCGTAACCGGTTTCGAAATTGCTCTTACCGTTTTATAAACAACATCATACACCAGCCTGGGATTTTTCATCAGTGCCGAGCCTTCTCCGTTTTTGACAACTTTTGGAACCGGACACCCCATATTGATATCCAGTATCTGAAACGGTAGCTCCTCGATTGCCTTCGCCTGTTCACTGATGATGTCCGGATCAGCCCCGAAGAGCTGGAGCGAAACAGGATACTCTCTCGGATCGATCTGAAGCAGTGCTTTTGTATTACGATTTTTATACTGCAGTGCTTTCGCACTGATCATTTCCATGCACAAAAGCCCGGCGCCCTGTTCTTTACATAGTAAACGAAATGGCAGGTCTGTTACCCCTGCCATCGGCGCCAGTATATAGCGGTTCTTCA
Source organism: Bariatricus sp. HCP28S3_F11 (assembly GCF_052065395.1). Classification (NCBI taxonomy): domain Bacteria; kingdom Bacillati; phylum Bacillota; class Clostridia; order Lachnospirales; family Lachnospiraceae; genus Bariatricus; species Bariatricus sp. HCP28S3_F11. The sequence continues at coordinate 26,895 of NZ_JBQHUC010000010.1, forward strand.
ATTCCACATTTCCGATTTTCAGTGTTCTTGTCATTCCAGTTCTTCTCCCAGAAAAAATACTTTATAGTAAAGCTGGAGTTGGTTCAGAAGTTCCTGCTTCTCTTCATCATGCTGAATCTGTTTAATCTTGAGCTGGCTTCCAATGTCATCAAACATCGGATCTCCCTCCTGGGATGTGACTTCAAAGCACAGCTCGCCATCCTCTTCAAAAACCAGTGTAAGGATCCCGCCCACATCATGAACATACAATACACACATGATCTTCAGTTCATCCTTGATATGCTGCGGCAGATTTTCAAAATCCGGATTCAAATAATATTTCTCTTCATATGAATTTGCCCCGCAAAGGACAATTTTATCCTGATACATGATCATTTCTCCTTTTATTATACATACCCGTAAATTCCGCGCACGGATACTTCACCGGAAAAAATTCTGGTCCGGCTTTTATCTTCCTTCTCCACAATCAATTCACCCGTATCATCGATTCCAAGTGCTTTTGCGTTATATTCATTGCCGGGTTCCAGAACCCGCACTTCGCTGTCCTTATTTACTAAAATACGGTTATATCCATCCACGATACATGACAGGTTTCCATCCTTACAGAATGCTTCGTAATAATTCTCGAATTTCTGCATAATAGAAGAGATGATCTCGGCCCGACGAAATTCTCTTCCCAGTTCCACGCGAAGGGACGTCGCCATTCGGGCAATCTCTTCCGGAAATTCTTCTGTATTTACATTAATTCCCACACCAATCACGACATAATGGACATAATCCACCTCTGCACTCATCTCTGTAAGGATTCCGCAGATTTTCTTCTTATTTAATACAAGGTCATTCGGCCATTTGATCTGAACATCGATCTGTTCACTTTCTCTTAAGGCCTCAGCGATCGAATATGCCATCAAAAGTGTCAGCATCGGTGCACGTGACGGCTCTACTTCAGGCCGCAAAAGAAGTGTCATATAAATACTGCTACCGGCCGGCGATACCCAACTCCTGCCTCTTCTTCCTTTTCCCGCAGTCTGCTGCTCTGCCACGACCAGAGTGCCGTGCGGCGCCCCTTTTTCTCCCAGCTCTTTTGCCCGTGTATTGGTGGAATCTATGTCCTTCCAGAATTCCAGATTTCTGCCTGCCCACGCTGACTTGAGACAGCTTGCAATTTCTTTTTCCGAAAGCACATCCGGCCAGGAAGCGAGCCGGTATCCGCGGTTCCGCACCGCTTCAATCTCGTACCCTTCCTCTTTCAGCTGGTTGATTGCCTTCCAAACTGCCGTTCTTGACACCTGAAATGTATCGCAAATCTGCTGCCCCGACAGATATTCATCTGTCTGTCGGAGCATTTTCAAAATTTCTGTTTTCATATATTTATAATTCCGCGCCCAATGTTGCTGCCATCACCGCTTTAATTGTATGCATACGGTTCTCAGCTTCATCGAATACAACTGACTGTTCTGACTCAAAAACTTCATCCGTAACTTCCATTTCCGTCATTCCGTGCTTGCCACATTTTTCTTTGCCAAGCTTCGTCTTCAGATCGTGGAAAGACGGCAGGCAGTGCAGGAAAATAGCATCTTTATCTGCATTTGCCATTACTTCTTTGGTTACTTTATATCCTCTGAGGTCTTTGATACGCTCTGTCCAGACTTCATCCGGTTCTCCCATAGAAAGCCATACATCTGTGTAAATTACATTTGCCCCTTTGGTCGCTTCCTTTACATCTTCAATCAAGCTGATCGTTGCTCCGGATTCTTTTGCATATCCCCGGCATTCTTCAACCAGTTCCGGATTCGGGAAATATTTCTCAGGTGCACATACTACATAATCCATTCCCATCTTTGCACAGAGAATCATTAAAGAATTTCCAACATTGTATCTTGCATCACCAAGATAGACCAGCTTCAGTCCTTTGATTCTGCCAAGGTGCTCCCTGATTGTAAGAAGATCTGCAAGCATCTGGGTCGGATGATACTCATTTGTCAAGCCATTCCATACCGGTACTCCTGCATTTTCTGCAAGCTCTTCCACGATCTCCTGGCCAAATCCGCGGTATTCGATACCGTCATAAATTCTTCCGAGTACGCGGGCCGTGTCTTCAATACTTTCTTTACTTCCGATCTGAGAACATGAAGGATCAAGATATGTGGTTCCCATACCAAGATCATGTGCCGCAACTTCGAAAGAGCAACGGGTTCTTGTGCTGCTTTTTTCAAAAATCAGCGCAATATTCTTACCCCTGAGTGTATCTACCGGTATTCCCTTTTTCTTCTTCTCTTTCAGATCTGCCGCCAGATCAAGCAGATATTCGATTTCCGCAGGGGTATAGTCTTTCAGTGTCAAAAAATTTCTTCCTTTTAAGTCCATCTTGTATTCCTTTCTTATCCCCACAATTACGTAAACAAAACCAGGAAGCTGTGTCAGCCTTGTTTCAGAATAACGTTCAAAACGTTCACATACGATATCCCACAGTTCGTCTACCTTGTAGATATTGTATTTTTGAACTCTCATCAGTTTTGCACTTGCTTCCAGCATGCCGAGAAACAGTTCTTTATCGGAGCAGCCAATGGGAAGCTTCAGCTTCATACGGTATTCTGCCTTTTCCAATTCACTGATAAGTTTCATTATTTCTACATAATAGCACTCTTCGTGTGTTTGTTCAATATAGTAAATTGAGCCTTCCAGGCCAAAAATCATTCTTTTTGTATCATAATACCCAATTTTCATATTCTGACGGCTGCGTTTTTCAGAAAATTCCAGAATACTTCCCAGACTCACCCGCGGTATCACTTCATAAAAACTGCCTTCTTCAGGGAGAACTGCTCTTGGTACACGCCCCGGTCCCAGAATCCTTATCTGAATAATATCCTTGTAGCCTCTTTTTAACAGGGAATTTGTCGGAACATTATTAATCACTCCACCGTCAATATAGGTCTTCCCATGAAGCGGTTCGTTTTTAAAGCCCAGGAGGTACGCGCTTGCAAGCAGGAAATCTTCAAGAAGTCCATCCGGAATATCCTCGACACTGAGATCCAGTTCTTTAAAATCTGACAGAGAAAATGTAAGCAGACAGAACTCTTTCCCACAACTGCGGATTTTTTCTTCATCCACACATTCGTGAATTAATTCTTTTAATGGGGTGATGTCCACTCCACCGTCAGAGAGTTTTGCCCAAACTTTTTTCAGGAATTCTCTAACCGGAACTTCCCCATCAAAAAGCGCTTCCATGAGCCCGTCATCTACATCCATCACCTGTGAAAATGACATTTTTTTCCAGATATTTTCTGCCTTTCCCAGATCCCCCATACAGACAAGGGCGCCATTTAACGCGCCCACCGATGTACCTGCCACTGCCTGAATTTTTACTCCTGCTTCTTCCAACGCTTTCCACGCACCGATCTGATATGCTCCGCGCGCTCCTCCTCCGTCGAATACCAAACCATATTCTTTTTCCAGATCAATTACAGGTTTCATAGATTTACTCCCTTCTCTGTCTTGCCGCCTCAAACATCAAAACCGACGAGGCAATCGCTGCATTTAAGGATTCCACCTTTCCGCACATCGGAATTCGTACATAAATATCGGCCGCGTCTGCCGTTTCTTTTCGCAGTCCGTTGCCCTCATTTCCAATCAAAAATGCAGTCCCTTTCTTATAATTCTCTTTCTCATAGCTGTTCTTTCCATCCAAATGGGCCGCATAGGTCCGGATCCCACTGCCAGACAGCATGGAAACCACTTCCGGAAGCTGGTCTACATATACAAACGGCATCCGGTAGATCGATCCCATCGTAGAACGAATCACCTTTGGATTATAAATATCCACACAATCCCGGCTGAGAATGACACCGGTCACTCCGGCTGCTTCTCCGGCCCGCAAGATCGTCCCCAAATTGCCCGGATCCTGAAGATTATCCAACACCATCAGAAGTGGTTCTTCCTGCCCTCTTCCGTTTGAAAGCATCTCTTCCAGGGTATATTTCTGCTGTTCCATCACCAACAGCACCCCCTGCGGAGTCATGGTATCCGATACATGGTCAAACACATGGTCCGAAAGAATCTCCAGCTTTGCTTTCCACTCATCCAGCTGCAATTTCTCCTCCTGGTTCTGGTAAAAGCTCTCGGACACATAAAGCTCTCGCACGTTTTCCCGTGGTGCTTCCACAAACATCCGGAGTCCCTCAACCAGAAATACTCCGTCTTTATCTCTTGCTTTTCTTTTTTTCTGCCACTGAATCAACTGCTTGACTCTGCCATTTCCCGTACTGGTTATCATACTAAATTTCCTTTACTGATATCATTCAAAACTTTATTTTCTCCAATCAGGATCATCATATCTCCTGCTTCCAGGCATTCCTGCGGCTGTATATTCACGGTCACCTGTTGATTACGGATGATTCCTACTACATTGATTCCGAATTTTTCTCTGACATTCAATTCAAGAAGACATTTACCGACCCACGCTTCCGGAAGCGGCGCTTCTACCATGCTGAAATCCGTTGAAAGTGAGATCCAGTCTGTGAAATTCTTGGTGGCGAGTGTTTTGGCAACTCTTCTTCCCATCTCCTGTTCCGGGAATACTACCTTGTCGGCGCCAAGCTTCTTCAAAATATCCGCATGAATATCACTCTGCGCCTTCGCCAACACATACGGTGCTCCAAGTTCTTTCGCCAGAAGCGTAGCCAGAATACTCACTTCCAGATTTTCGGAAATCGCAACGACCACACCGTCCAGATTCCTTGCTCCCAATGCTTTGATAAAATCTTTATCCTGAATATCTGCACAGACCGCATATGACACTTCATCTGCGATCTGCTGTACCTTGTCTTCCGAAGAATCTACAGCGACCACTTCACATCCAAGTTCTTCTAAAGTAATGGCCATACTGTATCCGAAACTTCCAAGTCCTAATACTGCAAACTGTTTTGTCATTTTCCCACTCCTTCTGCTGCCGTTTGGCATGTTTTTCTTATCCGATCAAAATCCCTTGAACCGGAAGCTGACGAATATGATTCTTCGATTTTCTTCCTGTCCCGAAAGCAAGTGCAAATGTAATTGGCCCAAGTCTTCCGATATACATCAGGACCATGATTACAAATTTACTTGCCGTACAGAGCTGTGACGTCAGATCAGCTGACAGACCGACCGTCCCTATCGCTGACGTAGTCTCATACATAATCCGGATGAAGTCCACATCTCCCTCAAATATTGTGAGCAGTGTCGTTCCTGCAAGCAGCGATACAAACGCAAGGATAACAACACAGATTCCCGTTCTGATATTGTCCGCCTGAATTCTTCTTCCAAAACATTCCACATCTTTCTTATTCTGAAGGACAGACACACAGCACAGGATCAGCATTGCAATCGTTGTCGTCTTCACTCCGCCTGCTGTTCCGCCTGGAGACCCTCCGATAAACATCAGTATGCAGGTCGTAAACATCGTTCCCTGCGTCAGTTCCCCCTGTGGTACAGTTGCAAAGCCTGCCGTTCTGGTTGACACCGAATGAAACAAAGAAGACATCAGTTTTTCTCCAAAACTCATATCTCCGATCGTCCCCGGATTATTGTATTCCAGAAGCAGAAAGGCCAGTGTGCCTGATACAATCAACACAGATGTCATGATCAGTACGATCTTGGAATGCAAACGGAGTTTTTTAAATAATCTTCTGAGTTCTAATTCTTTTTTCCATACTTTTTTCAGGTTCTGTCCAAGATCCTGCCATACCGTGAATCCAAGTCCACTAAGTACAACCAGCAAAATGGTCGTGAAATTCACCACTACACTATCCGCATACGGAATAAAACTGGAATCACCCAGAATATCAATACCGGCATTGCAGAATGCAGACACCGCATGAAAAACTGAATATCCAATCCCTTTCACAACACCAAATTCCGGCACAAACCGGAATGAATAAAGCAATGCTCCAATTCCTTCCAGACAGATGGTCCCTTTTAAGATTCTTAGGATCATGGCAACCATTCCGGATAAGGATTCCATGCTGTAGGCTTCCAGGATCACGACCCTCTCTTTCAGTGAAATACGTCTTTTCATGATAATAAAGAATGCTGTTACGCAGGCAATGATTCCCAGACCGCCGATCTGTATCAGAATCAACAGCACGATTTTCCCAAATAAAGTAAACTGTACTGCCGGAGTGACCGTTACAAGTCCGGTCACGCATACTGATGTAACCGCCGTGAAGAGTGCGTCGATCAATGAAATAGGCCGAGTATTGGAAATGGGCAGCCACAAAAGGATACCGCCCAATAAAATAATTCCCAGAAACCCGGTCGCAAGTAATTGCGTCGTCGTTAATCTGATTTTTTTTAATTTTTCCATATTACATCTTAAACCTGTATCCTACTCCCCAGATGGTCTCTATATACTGAGGATTGGAAGTATCGTATTCAATCTTCTCTCTGATTTTCTTGATATGAACTGTCACCGTTGCAATATCTCCAATGGATTCCATATCCCAGATCTCACTAAACAGTTCATCCTTTGTATAAACATGATTCGGATGACTTGCCAGAAATGTCAGCAAGTCAAATTCTTTTGTAGTAAACGGTTTTTCTTCGCCATTGATCCATACTCTTCGCGCTGTCGTATCAATCTTGAGACCTCGAATCTCAATCACTTTGTTTTCTTCAACCGCACTGCCGATCAGCCTTTCATACCGTGCAAGATGCGCTTTCACCCTCGCAACAAGTTCACTCGGGCTGAATGGCTTCGTCATGTAATCATCTGCTCCGAGACCAAGCCCTCGTATCTTGTCAATATCATCCTTTTTAGCGGAAACCATAATGATAGGTGTATTCTTTTCATCCCTGACTTTTCTGCAAATTTCGAATCCGTCTACTCCCGGCAGCATCAGATCCAGAATCAGCAAATTATAATCTTCATTCAATGCTTTGTCGAGACCGGTCACTCCGTCATTCGCAACTTCCACTTCGAACCCGCTCAATTCCAGATAATCCTTCTCAAGATCTGCAATTGCTTCTTCATCCTCAATAATCAGTATTCTGCTCATACGTTTGGTACCTCCTGGTATTTTCTGATCACAAAGTACATGACTGTGCCCGTTCCTTCACGGCTGGTTGCCCAGATCTTTCCTCCATGATCTTCAATAATCTTCTTAACGATCGAAAGACCGATTCCACTTCCACCCTTGGATGAATTCCGGGATGCATCCGTCCGGTAAAAGCGGTCAAATATATTCGGCAGATCTTTTGCTGCAATGCCCTTCCCGTTATCCTCCAGCTCCACCTGAATAAAGTCTCCAACATCCTTCACCCGGAGATTGATCAGTCCATGTTCACGCTCCATATACTTAAGCGAGTTACTGATAATATTATTGATAACCCTCTTAAGCTGCTCCGGATCAGCAATGATCTTCTGATCACCCTCCACATAGTTAAAATACCCGAACTCCACATTCTTGGAATCCAGTTCCATCGCAAGATCTTCCGCGCAGTCATCAAAATAAGCATTTACCGACAGCGGCGCAAAATTATACGGAATTCGATTCGTATCAATCTTCGCGTAGAGCGTCAGCTCATTGATAAGAAGATTCATCTCATTGGCTTTATTATATATGGTTCCGAGATATTTGTCCATCTTCTCCGGTGTATCCGCTACTCCATCTCTGATCCCTTCTACATACCCCTTGATCGCTGTAATCGGCGTCTTCAGATCATGTGAAATATTACTGATCAGTTCCTTACTCTCTTTGTCATACCGCAGCTTCTCTTCCGCATTATCCTTAAGGCGTATCCTCATCTCCTCGAATGCCTGCATAAGCTGCCCCAGCTCATCATCTTTCTCCGGTTTCAGTTCAAAATCAAGATTTCCCTCTTTGATATTCTTCGCAGCTTCCTGCAGTTTATTGATCGGACTGATGATTCCTCCATAAACCCAGAAAATCAGAATCACTGCTGTAAGTACAAGAATCATTATAACTGAGAACAAGGTATGCAGGATAAAACTCCTGACCTCCGGCATCTGCCCCAGAAACTCAAGCGAATTCGAAAAGCTCTTATACTCTGTTCCACTGCTCCCATAATTCTTCACGATCACACCGATCTGATACTGTGCGATTCCCCATGTAAGAAGTGCTGTCAGTATAGTCGGAAGTGTAATAATCGTTACAAATGAAATCACAAGTCTCGTGCGTAACTTCATATTCAAATCTGTCCTTTCTGCACATTACTGAATATAGAATAGCACAAAAACGGGCGCTTCACATCAAAGCGCCCATAAATTTTTCTAAAAATTCTATAAATACTTCTTCAATTCTTCTGCCTTGTCCAGTTTTTCCCACGGAAGATCCAGGTCATTGCGTCCGAAATGTCCATATGCAGCTGTCTGCTTGTAGATCGGACGTCTGAGATCCAACATTTTGATAATGCCTGCCGGGCGAAGATCAAAGTTCTCACGGATGATCTCCACAAGTTTATTATCAGAAATCTTTCCTGTTCCAAAGGTATCGACCATAACCGAAGTTGGCTGAGCAACACCGATTGCATAGGAGAGCTGAATCTCACATTTTTTTGCAAGTCCTGCTGCCACAATATTCTTTGCAACATATCTTGCCGCATATGCTGCTGAACGGTCTACCTTCGTGCAGTCTTTTCCGGAAAATGCTCCGCCGCCATGGCGTGCCATTCCGCCGTAAGTGTCCACAATAATCTTACGTCCGGTCAGTCCGCTGTCCCCATGAGGACCTCCGATTACAAAACGTCCAGTCGGATTGATGAAAAACTTGGTATTCTCATCAACCATTTCTGCCGGAAGGATTTCGTCGAAAATGTATTTCTTCACATCTTCATGAATCTGTTCCTGACTCACCTCCGGGTCATGCTGTGTAGATAATACCACTGCGTCAAGACGTGCCGGTACTCCGTTCTCGTCATATTCCACGGTAACCTGTGTCTTACCATCCGGTCGAAGATACGGAAGCGTTCCATTCTTTCTTACTTCCGTCAGACGGAGTGCAAGCTTATGTGCCAAAGCGATAGGATATGGCATATATTCCTCTGTTTCATCGGACGCATACCCGAACATCATTCCCTGATCTCCTGCACCGATTGCTTCCAGTTCTTCATCTGACATTTTATTCTCTTTTGCTTCTAAGGCCTTGTCAACCCCAAGAGCAATATCCGCAGATTGCTCATCAATTGCAGTAATGACTCCGCAGGTATCTGCATCGAATCCATATTTTCCTCTGGTATATCCGATTTCTCTTACTGTATCGCGCACGATTTTCTGAATATCCACGTATGCATTTGTTGTGATCTCCCCCATGACCATAACAAGTCCTGTCGTCGTGCAGGTCTCGCATGCCACACGGCTCATCGGATCCTGCTCCATAAGTGCGTCCAGAATTGCATCTGAGATCTGGTCGCACATCTTATCCGGATGTCCTTCGGTTACTGATTCTGAAGTAAATAATACTCTTTCCATCTTCTTTTCCTTTCTTTTTCTGCCACTCTCTCTTATATGATTGTACACAAAATCGTATTCCTTTTTAAGGATTTGACATACCGGATCATCTATTCGAATCCGATGTGTCAAAAAAAATCAGTCCCAAAAGGACTGACCCGATATTTCATCATCAATCCTCTTATTGTTCGATTACTCGCTCAGGTTGGCACCTTCCATTGTTAAAATGGGGTTGCCGTGGCTTCACAGATCCTTTGTACCTCCACCACTCTGAATAAGAGAAAGCTTCTTTATTCTGTTCCGCTACACATCATATCACTTGTTGTTATATACGTCAATAGGGAACACAACATTTTTACTGCTGTGCTCCCTACATTTTTTAATATCTGTATGCTTTTTTCAATATTCTCAGTACAATTAACATACTTTCAGTTTGAATTTCTGAATTTCCCGCTCTGTACTTACCTTCTCAATCTGTGCTCCGAGACTTCTAAGTTTTTCTTCAAACCGTTCATACCCTCTCTGGATATAAACAATATCATCCACAATCGTAATTCCATCTGCCGCAAGTCCGGCTATTACCAGTGCGGCTCCGGCTCTGAGGTCAGGTGCGCTGACTCTGGCTCCTGAAAATCCATTCACGCCTTCAATCGTCGCGGAATTGCCTTCAATCTTGACATTCGCGCCCATTCTTGCCAGCTCATCCAGATATTTAAAACGGTTTTCAAAAATACTTTCTGTAATCGTACTTGTCCCTTTGCAAAGAGCAAGTGTAACACCGATCTGCGGCTGCATATCTGTCGGGAATCCCGGATAAGGAAGTGTCTTAACCTGCGTATTGCGCAGAGCTCCTTTCGAAACCACGCGAACCGCGTCATCAAACTCTTCTACTTCACAGCCGATCTCAACCAACTTTGCGATCGTAGCTTCCAGATGTTTTGGAATGACATTTAACACAGTTACATCCCCGCGGGTCGCTGCTGCCGCGAACATAAATGTTCCCGCCTCAATCTGATCCGGAATGATGGAATACGTTGTAGAATGAAGCTTAGACACGCCACGGATCTTAATAACATCCGTTCCTGCCCCGCGAATATTCGCACCCATGCTGTTCAGGAAATTGGCAACATCAACAACATGCGGCTCCTTTGCCACATTTTCCATAATTGTAAGGCCATCTGCCATGGATGCAGCCATCATTACATTGATCGTAGCTCCGACACTGACCACGTCAAAATAGATGTGTTTTCCTCTCAGATGATCAGCCTCGGCAATGATCTTTCCGTGTTCAATGTCCACATATGCTCCGAGTGCTCTGAATCCTTTTAAATGCTGGTCGATCGGACGACTTCCGATATTACATCCACCCGGAAGAGCAACCTCCGCTCTTTTATATTTTCCAAGCAGAGCTCCGAGCAAATAGTAAGAAGCTCTGATCTTCTTAATATAGTCGTACTCGATGTCAAAATCGGTAATATGGCTCCCATTGATCTTAACTGTATGCCGGTCGATTCTCTGAACTCTGGCTCCAATCCCTTCAATGGCTTCCAATAATACATTGATATCATTTACATCCGGAAGATTATCGATCATTACAGTCTCATCCGTCATTATTGCCGCAGCTAAAATAGCGAGTGCTGCATTCTTTGCTCCACCAATTTCAACCTCGCCAACCAATGGATTGCCACCCTTAATTATATACTGTTCCATATTACACCTCTACAGACGTTTTCTTCCCTCTTAAATGTTGTTATCTATGTCACTTATCTATTATTATCTCAAAAACAAAAACCCTCATACTATTATAAATTTGCCACAACTGTGAAGAAATGTATGGGGATACTTTTGTACTTTTCATCTCTTTCTTGAATAGTATAGCACACTAATATAATTTTGTAAAATTTTTTTCTATTGATATATGAACTGGATGTAACCACTTCGTAACATTTTCGAAACTTTTTCTACTATTTTTCCATGCTCTGCAGCTCATCAAGTACCTTTTCTATGGTTTCTTCCAGCTCTAATCCTTCTTCAGAAACGGTAATGTCAGCATACTTTTCAAAAAGGCTGATCCTTTCATCATATAGATCTTTGAGCGTCTGGCCGTTCCTGAGCGTTACACCGCGTTTTTTTGCATTCTTCAAGCGGGAATTAATAGTGTCAAACGACACCTGCAGGTAAACAATAATTCCATTTTCTTTAAAGTGGCGCATAGCTTCTTCACAATAGACAACACTCCCTCCGGGAGAAATGACTGCATGTTCCACCTCGATATCTCTGTTTACCTGATTTTCAATCTTCAGGAAATTATCAATTCCTTCCTGTTCAATAATCTCCCTCAACAGCCTTTGTTCCTGTTTCTGTATCAGCAAATCAGTGTCTATGAATTCATAACCAAGCCGCTTCGCCACAACGACTCCTACTGTACTTTTGCCTACTGCGGGCATTCCGATAAAAACAATATTTTTCATATGTACCTCCGCATTTTTTCTAATCACATAGCCTCCTGATTTTGCCGCTCAGCTATTATAGCACATACCTCTGTATTTTATCAATCTTTTTCTATAATAGTTTGGAATGGCATCTTATTTACCAGTAGCGCCTTCTTTGCTGCTCTCTATGCCTGTTTCTTCTTCGCATCAGCTCATGAAATGTCAATAATTCTATGATATCCCTGATCCGGTCTGGTTTTCTGCGACTCCGGACCGGTCTTCTCACCTGCTCTTGTATCTGATTATCCTCCAGAGAGAATTCCTTGATTTTCTCTTGTTCCATTACTTTTTCATAAACTCTGCTACAGATTAAACGGAGTTGAAGTTTATCCGGATATTCATCAAAAATCATACTTCCTTCATAATCCAACCGATCGCATTCTTCCTCAACATAAGGGATAATCTGCTTTGCAAGTTCCGGATACATGCTTCTCAGGTATTCATAATCACGATCTGCTTCCTTTTCATCATCAAACAGAAACGGCATCGGATATGTCATATAATAAGGCATCTTTATGTCCATCTCAGGCACTTCCATTTCATCAGAATATACTTTATTATATGTGAATCGTGTCAGATGGTGCTTTGCTTTCTATTTGAGATTCAATTTGGCAAATGCATCTGCAAATGCGTTGTTGACCGGTTCTTCCTTCTGCTTTTTCAGATATTTCTGCACATCTTTTTTGCTGACACCGGCGCCTTCTTTTTTACGCCTTTCCTGGAATGCTGTCAGTTTTTCTTTGTGCCCGCAAACACATACAAAAATCTGACTTTCACCTTTTCCGCGGAGCTGCATTTTCTTATGACATACAGGACAGCGAGCATTTGTCGTCTTTGCAACCGTCTCGCGATATCCGCATTCTCTGTCCTGACAAACCAGCATCTCACTGTTTTTGCCTTTTACTGCCAGCATACGTTTTCCGCATCTGGGGCATTTTGTATTTGTCAAGTTATCATGACGGAAAGTTCCCTCACCACATTTGATCTCATCCAGAATTTCTTGCGTATATCCTTCAATCTCTTTCATAAATGTCTGTTTCTTCATCTGTCCTTTTGCAATACGTGACAGTTTCATTTCCCAATCAGCTGTAAGTTCCGGCTTTTTCAGTTCTTCCGGAACCAATTCCAAAAGCTGTTTTGCCTTGGATGTGAGATAAATATCTTTCCCTCGTTTTTCCAGAAGAAAACTTCCGAATAATTTTTCAATGATATCTGCTCTTGTGGCAACCGTTCCGAGTCCGCCTGTCTCTCCCAGAGTCTGCGCCATTTTCTTGTCGTGGGATTCCATAAAAGCGATCGGATTCTCCATAGCGGAAAGCAGAGTTGCCTCGTTGAATGGAGCCGGCGGCTTTGTCTTTCCTTCTGTCATAGAAATATACAGTTCCGGCAAACGATCTCCTTCTTCTATCTCCGGCAAAGTCTGATCTTTTAAGCTTCGATCCTCTTCATTTTCCGTTTCGTCCTCCGTCGTCTGAAGATCTCCATACACTTCCTTCCATCCTTGACTCTTTATTATTTTGCCGGACGCAACAAAATGCTCTCCTGCAATTTCTACAGTTACCTGAGTCTGTTCATATTGAAACGGAGGAAAGAACACTGCCATAAACCTTCTTACTACCAGATCATATATTTTCCATTCCTCATTTGTCATATGACTTAACTGTGCCGATTGCTCAGTCGGAATAATGGCATGATGATCCGATACCTTTGCGTCATTTACAAACGCAGGTTTTCCCGGCAGAGTCTGTTTGGATGCCATGAGAGCCATTTTCCGATAAGGGCCTGTCTGACATGCTGCCAGCCTGTCTTTCAGAGTCGGTATAATATCGCTGCTCAGATAGCGTGAATCTGTTCTCGGATAAGTAAGCACCTTATGATTTTCGTATAATCGCTGCATAATATTCAGTGTTTCCTTGGCAGAAAAACCATATTTTTTATTTGCATCTCGCTGAAGCTCTGTAAGGTCATACAATAGCGGAGCCGGTGTTTTCTTCGGTGTCTTTTTAATCGCAGTCACTACAGCTTCTTCCCCTCTAAGCTGCGACACCAGTTTCTCCATTCGCTCTTTATCAAATGACCGGTAACTTTTTGATTTTTGATCCTGCCATGTTAATGTCAGTCCGCCCGTTTTTGCCGTCATTCCATAGAATGGAACCGGCTTAAATTCCTTAATCTGTGCTTCTCTTTTTGCAATCATAGCCAGTGTCGGTGTCTGAACACGACCACAGGAAAGCTGTGCATTATATTTACAGGTTAACGCACGCGTAGCATTAATTCCGACCAGCCAGTCAGCTTCTGCCCGGCACATTGCCGCATCATACAGCGAATCATAGTCATGCCCATTTTTCAGATGCGCAAATCCGTCAGAAATCGCTTTGTCTGTAACAGAGGATATCCACAGACGTTTAATCGGTTTCTTACTCCCCGCTTTTTCAAGGATCAGACGGGCCACCAGTTCTCCCTCTCTCCCTGCATCTGTAGCGATAATAATTTCCTCTACATCTTTTCGGTGAATCTGGTTCTTGACTGCTGAAAATTGTTTTCCGGTCTGTCCGATTACTTCTAATTTAAAGGGATTGGGCATCATAGGAAGATGTTCCATCTTCCATTCTTTATATTTCACATTATAATCTTCCGGATCTGCCAGCGTTACCAGGTGTCCCAACCCCCAGGTTATAATATACCTATTTCCTTCAATTGCTCCATTCAGCTTTTTACTGCACTTTAATACCCGTGCAATATCACGGGCTACAGACGGTTTCTCGGCAATAACCAACGATTTCATCCTATTCCTCCGTTCCATCTATCTAACTTTTCAATTTATTTTTATCATCTTATAATAACATGATTGTATAACGATATCCAATAAAGTAAAATAAATATTATATAAACTCTTTATCTCATTTTACTGAAAGGAATTTACATATGAAAGAACAATTATACACTATTCCCTTAATGGATGCATTTCGTGCAAATGATGAATGCCCGTTTTGTTTCATTGAAAGAGACCTCGAACAACATGCCCTCGATTTTGTTCTTGGGTCAGGCGCATCCTATATGCGCGATGATATTCGCGCTGCAACCGATCAAGCCGGTTTTTGTCGTGAACACTATCAAAAAATGTTTTCTTATGGGAACAGGCTTGGCAGTGCTTTAATTCTGGAAACTCATTTGAAAAAGCTCACCGGTGAACTAAAAAAGGAAATGAAGAACTATTCCTCTTCCGCCAAACCAAATCTGGCTGATCGTTTCCGCAAAAACACTTCCGCAGTCAGCGGAAGCAATAACGTCAGCATATGGATCCAAAAGCAGAATCATTCTTGTTATATCTGTGACTATATGCATCAGACTCATGACCGCTATCTGGCAACTTTTTTTGAACTTTTTAAAAAGGGGGAACCTGAATTCATGGAGCTTGTAAAGAGCAGCAAAGGGTTTTGTCTTACACATTTTGCGGAACTGCTGGACGCTTCCTCGCTTTACTTAAATGATAAAAAGCAGGAAGAACTGCGTTCGATTCTCTTCCCTCAGATGGAAAAGAATCTGGAACGTATACAGGACGATATCGACTGGTTCCAAAAGAAATTTGATTATCGTTTTCAAGATGCTGACTGGAAAAATTCCAGAGATTCCGTACAACGTGCCATGCAAAAAATCGGGAGCGGTTATCCTGCAGATCCTCCGTATCAGGCTAAATAATCGTAAAACAAAAGGGAGCCAAAAGCTCCCTTTTATTCTTATTAATCCACCGTATTGATTCGTGCAATTGCACGTTTCAGTGCCGCTTCTGCACGAAGCATATCTGTTCCTTCCTGTTTTGCAGTAAGCCGATCTTCCGCGCGTTTCTTTGCCGCTTTTGCACGGGCTACATCAATATCATCCGGCCACTGGGCATCTTCAGCAAGTACGGTAATCTTATCTTTCAGGATTTCTACAAATCCTCCAAGAATTGCTGCTTTCTTCACTTCCCCTTCATTGTGAATTTTCATCACACACGGTTCCAGAATGGTCGTAAGCGGTATATGCTGAGCATAGATACCGAGCTCTCCTTCTGTGCTTGTGAATTCCAGGAATTCAGCTTCGCCTTCTGTGAACACTCTGTCCGGAGAAATGATACTCAGTTTAAACTTTTCTGCCATAGGACGTCCCTCCTATTTCACACGGGCAAGCACGTCATCAATATTACCTGCATTCAGGAAATATCCTTCCGGAATATCATCATGCTTTCCTTCCAGAATTTCCTTGAAGCCCTGAATCGTCTCGCTGATCGGAACATAACGTCCCTCCAGGCCGGTGAACTGCGTAGCTACATGGAACGGCTGGGACAGGAATCTCTGAATCTTACGAGCACGAGATACAACCAGCTTATCTTCTTCTGAAAGCTCATCCATACCAAGAATTGCGATAATATCCTGCAGTTCTTTGTATTTCTGAAGAATCTCCTGTACACCACGGGCAACTTTATAGTGTTCCTCGCCAACAATATGCGGGTCGAGAATACGGGATGTAGACTCCAGCGGGTCTACAGCCGGATAAATACCAAGTTCTACGATAGCACGTGAAAGTACGGTCGTCGCATCCAGATGGGCAAATGTTGTAGCCGGAGCCGGGTCAGTCAAGTCATCGGCCGGTACATATACAGCCTGTACGGATGTGATAGAACCACTCTTTGTTGAAGTAATACGCTCCTGAAGAGCCCCCATCTCTGTCTGCAGTGTCGGCTGGTAACCTACGGCTGAAGGCATACGTCCAAGCAACGCAGATACCTCAGAACCTGCCTGTGTGAAACGG
This sequence comes from Bariatricus sp. HCP28S3_F11, assembly GCF_052065395.1. Lineage (NCBI taxonomy): Bacteria > Bacillati > Bacillota > Clostridia > Lachnospirales > Lachnospiraceae > Bariatricus > Bariatricus sp. HCP28S3_F11. The sequence goes on from NZ_JBQHUC010000010.1 coordinate 43,620, forward strand.
AAAATATTGTCGATGAAAAGAAGTACGTCCTTTCCACCTTTATCACGGAAGTATTCAGCAAGAGTCAGTCCGGTAAGACCTACTCTCATACGCGCTCCAGGCGGTTCGTTCATCTGTCCGAATACCATGGCCGTTTTCTTAATAACTCCGGATTCTGTCATTTCACCATATAAGTCATTTCCCTCACGGGTACGTTCACCTACACCTGTAAATACAGAATAGCCACCATGTTCTGTTGCAATATTTGTAATAAGTTCCTGGATAAGTACCGTTTTTCCTACTCCGGCACCTCCAAACAGACCGATCTTTCCACCCTTCTGATATGGGCAAAGAAGGTCAACGACTTTGATACCGGTCTCCAGCATCTCGGTCTCTGTTGCCTGTTCTTCAAAACTTGGAGCTTTTCTGTGAATCGGCATATACTCTACATCTTCCGGTGCAGGCTTTTCGTCGATTGGCTTACCAAGTACGTTGAAGATACGGCCAAGTGTTGCTTCGCCAACTGGTACGGAAATCGGTCCTCCGGTTGCAACGGCATCCATACCGCGAACCAGACCGTCCGTTGAATCCATGGCAATACATCTTACTGTGTCGTCACCCAGATGCTGTGCAACTTCTACCACAAGGATTCTTCCGTCTTTTCTCGTAATTTCAACCGCTTCGTTGATTTCCGGTAATTTTCCTTCTGAAAACTTGAGGTCAAGTACGGCACCGACAACCTGGGTGATCTTCCCTATATTCTTATCTGCCATTTTTTCCTCCTTACTTACAAGGCCCTTGCTTGATTACTAACCGATTGCTTCCGCACCGGCAATAATCTCCGTAAGTTCCTGAGTAATAGCACCCTGACGTGCTCTGTTATATTTCAATTCCAAATCATTAATCATTTCTTCTGCATTGCTTGTAGCAGAATCCATTGCCTGCATACGGGCACCATTTTCACTTGCAACCGCTTCTATAAAAGCGCCATACAGAATGCTGCTGATATACTTTGGAACAAGAAGCCGGACAGCTTCCTCTTCCTCCGGTTCGAAATTCATCGGAGTAATCTTGTCCACTGCATTTGCTTCCTCTTCCCCTTCCTCTGCCTCCTGTGCTTCAACCGGAAGCACTTTCATCAGAGTCGGTATATGGCTGACCGTATTTTTAAAGAAAGTATAGGCAAGGTAAATCTCTCCGATCTCGCCCTTGGCAAAATCGTCAAGAAGTCGGGTTGCAACTACTTTCGCATCATCATAAACCGGTTCTTCAATGATCTCCGAATAATCGGCAACCACTTCGTACCCTCTGTGCTTCAGCAGTTCCAGTCCCTTTCCTCCGACCGCATAAATGCGAACGTCCTCTTTCTTAAAATCACTGCCGGTAATCAGTCTTACGATATTTGAATTGTACCCTCCGGCAAGACCTCGGTTAGAAGTAACTACAACGATCGCTTTTTTCTCGCAACCATTTGATTTTACATACGGATGATCGAGATTGCCTGCTTTGGCAAGCAATGAGGTCATTGTCTGGTACATACAATTAAAATATGCTTTCGAATCCTCGGCACGGCTTCTTGCTTTCTGTAATTTAGCGGTAGAAACAAGCTTCATGGCTTTTGTAATCTGCTGCGTACTCTGGATACTGGTCCGACGCCGCTTGATATCTCTCATAGATGCCATGATCTGTCACCTCTTCCTAGAATTCTTTTTTAAATTCGCTGATTGCCTTCTTCAGTGTCTCTTCTACTTCCTCAGTCATAACTTTCTTTGTTCTGATAGATTCTGGAATTTCCGGATATTTTGTGTCAATATATTCAAATAATCCCTTTTCAAAACGAAGAACATCCTCAACCGGGATATCAAGAATCAGCTTCTTAACAGCAGCGTAAATGATAATAATCTGGTATTCAACCGGCATCGGCTGATACTGTGGCTGCTTCAGAATTTCACGAACACGCTCGCCCTGTGCAAGACGTTCTGCCGTATCAGCGTCAAGATCAGAACCGAACTGGGCGAAAGATGCCAGCTCACGATACTGAGCAAGGTCTGTACGGATCGTACCTGCAATCTTCTTCATAGCCTTGATCTGTGCGGAACCACCAACTCGTGATACAGAAAGACCCGCGTTGATAGCCGGACGGAAACCGGCATTGAAAGCTTCTGTTTCCAGATAGATCTGACCATCTGTAATTGAAATTACGTTGGTCGGAATGTAAGCTGATACGTCACCTGCCTGAGTCTCGATGATCGGAAGTGCAGTAAGAGAACCTCCGCCAAGTTCATCAGAAAGACGCGCAGCTCTTTCCAGAAGTCTTGAATGCAGATAGAAAACGTCTCCAGGATAAGCCTCACGTCCTGGCGGACGACGAAGCAGCAAGGAAAGTGTACGGTATGCAGTTGCATGTTTGGACAAGTCATCATAAACGATCAGAACGTCTTCGCCCTTCTCCATCCATTCTTCACCCATTGCACATCCTGAATATGGTGCAATGTACTGCAGAGGTGCCAGTTCACTTGCTGTCGCAGCTACTACGGTGGTGTAATCCATAGCGCCATAGCTCTCCAGTGTCTTTACAATGTTAGCAACGGTAGAAGCCTTCTGTCCGATTGCTACATAGATACATTTTACTCCCTGCCCTTTCTGATTGATAATCGTATCAATCGCAATGGCAGTCTTACCGGTCTGTCTGTCACCGATGATAAGCTCACGCTGTCCACGTCCGATCGGAATCATGGAGTCGATCGCTTTGATACCGGTCTGCAGAGGGGTATCTACTGATTTACGGGTAATAACACCCGGTGCTACTCGTTCGATCTGACGGTAATTCTCCGCCTGAATCGGTCCTTTGCCATCAATTGGCTGTCCAAGTGCATTTACTACACGACCCAGCATGCAGTCGCCTACCGGAACCTCAACAACTCGTCCGGTCGTCTTAACGGTATCCCCTTCATTAATGTTCTTGTGATCTCCCAGAAGAACGGCACCAACGTTGTCTTCCTCCAGGTTCAGCACCATACCATATACTTCAGAAGGGAACTCCAGAAGTTCTCCCTGCATCGCATTTTCAAGGCCGTGGACACGCGCAATACCATCCGCTACCTGAATAACGGTTCCCACGTCAGAAACATTAAGCTCAGACGCGTATCTCTGAATCTGTTCTTTAATCACAGAACTAATCTCTTCTGGTCTTAAGTTCATGGAGCGAATCCACCTTCTTTCTCTAAATTTTCAAGGATAAATCAAACCTGTATCTTTCTCAGGCTCTTTGACAGCTCGTACAGCTTTGTCTTGATACTTGAATCCACAACACGGTCACCGATACGAATAACCATTCCGCCGATCAATGATGCATCAACCGCATAATTCATTTCAAATGATTCATATCTTGTTGTTTCAAGCAGCCGTCTGACTATCTCATCCTTCTGCCCATCTGTCAGCTCTACCGCTGTTGTCACATAGGCAATTCCGATTTTCTTTTCTTCTTTTACCAGTCCGATAAAATAATCGAACACGGATTCAATATTACTGTAACGCCCTTTGGCAATCATCAGTTTCATCAATTCCACGATCTCATCGGAAATCCGACCGCGGAAGACGGTTTCAATGACATTTTCCTTATCCTCACGTATGACTTTCGGATTCTCCATCATCTTCTGGAGTTCTTCGTTTGCCTGAAGAAGCTTCTGAAGTTCCAAAACCTCCTCATACATATCATCCATACGTCCGGCTTCACGGGCAGCTTCAAACAGGGCGTCGCCGTAAACCTTTGATACTAACTTAGCCATGTCTGTTCACCCATTTCTTTTAATGTCTCGTCAATCAGACTATCCTGAACACTAGTGTCAATGGAAGCTGCAACAACCTTTCCAGCCATCATAGACGCGATCGAGATCATCTCCTGCTTCATATCATCCAGAGCACGTTTCTTCTCCAGTTCAATTTCAACATTCGCGCGTTCAATAATGCGAGCCGCCTCTTCCTTCGCCTCAGCGATGATCTTTGCTTCGTTTTTCATCGCTTTCTTGCGGGCTTCACTCAGGATTTCTTGAGCTTCTTTATCGACTTCTTTTAATTTCTGCTCATATTCTTCTTTATATACGATAGCTTCTTCTTTTTCTTTCTTTGCAGTTTCCTGCTCCGCTGCAACTCTCTTCCGACGATCTTCCAGAACCTTACGAACCGGATCGAATAACAGATAAGAGAGCAATGTGAACAGTACAAACATACTGCAGGCCATTACGGCTGCATCAAAAAGAAGCTGCGCATCCAAGTTAAATAAACGCTCCAAAGCCTGGCCTCCTTTCTCTTATTTTGTCAAGGCATAACCACTCTTTTTACAGTTTTCCAAGCAGTGGGTTAGCGAATAAGAGAATCAATGCGATAACCAGACCATAAAGACCGGTTGTCTCTGCTACGGCCTGTCCTAAAAGCATGGTAGATGTTACGTCAGATTTTGCTCCCGGATTACGTCCTACTGCTGCTGCACCATGTCCGGCAGCGATACCCTGTCCAACTCCAGGTCCGATACCTGCGATCATCGCAAGACCTGCTCCAATTGCTGAACACGCTAAAATTAAACCTTCATTAGAAATATTCATAATAATCTTCCTCCTGTTTTCTTTTTGTCTTAATCTCTTTCTGGATTTGAATTTTTTTCAGCATCTGCTAATCGGGTACCTTGTCTTTAATAAATACCATTGTCAGCATTGCAAACACGTATGCCTGAATACAACCTGAGAACAGGTCAAAGTATACGTGTAAAATTCCCGGCCAGCCCCATGTAATCTTATATAACAGTCCATATAAGAGTCCCATGATAACCGTTCCGGAAAGCACGTTACCAAACAAACGCAGTGAAAGCGAAATCGGCACTGCGATCTCACCGATCAGATTAATCGGGAACAAGAGTGGCAACGGTTGGAACAAACTCGTAAATGCTCCGGCTTTGTTGTACTTGATATTGTTGTACTGAATCAAAGTAAAACTGATAAGACCAAGCGGCAATGTAACGCCATAATCTGCCGTTGGCGGCCTGAGTCCTAAAAGTCCGGAAATATTCGATACGATCAGGAACAGGAACAGCACTCCAATGTAATTCCGGTACTTTGTTCCCAGTTCCTTGCCCATGCTGCCGTATGTCATATTGTCGAGCATTTCAACAATAAACTCCGCAACATTCTGTAACGCTCCCGGCTTGCCTTCCGCATTACTTAGCTTAGAACGGACAACCAGCGCAAATATCAGCATTAACGCAATAACGATCAAGATACTGACATGGGTGGTGGTTAGCCAAAGCTCTTGTCCAAACAGTTCGAACTTGACGAGACCGTGGATTTGGAAATCCGGTTCTTTCGCCGCCAGTATCCCTAAGCTATTCCCCACATTTTTAACCTCCTTTACTTAAGATTTTTTAAGCTTTTGAAAAAGTTTGTGCATAATCGGCTGCGAATATGCTGCAACTTTTAATCCCATTACTCCTGCAATAAGCGTTAATATATTAACAAGGTTAAAGTAAGTGACTCCTATAAACAGAATGATCACTGCAATATACCTTTTCGCATACGCTTTCTGCATGTACTTTGAGGCGCCCTTCTCGTCAAGATACAATGCCTCATCCAAAGACTGCTTCATATGGATTGCCATCCCGATTCCGGTCGCGACTCCGATCCAGAGCCCTGCCGCCATCCTCAGATGATCTCCCGGTATAAACAGACAGATAATCTGTACTATAATTCCGTATATGACCATGGTCATGATCATGTCTTTCAACACTCTCTCATCTGATCTCTCCATACCCGTTCCCTTCTTCCTGCCAATCCTACTCTTTTCTGTCTTCCGGATCTTCATTTGCATGCCTGACTAAATAATATGCATTTCTTCCCCCCGCCAGCACACCAACAATAATTAATGGGATAAAAACCGGAAAAGATATTCTCTCCTCCAGCCATGCTCCGAGAAACGTGCACAACAAAATAGGGACCAGTATACTTATACCCACCTGTGAAATTAAGGCTAAAGTACGGAACACACTTTGTTTATAATTCATACCGATTCCCCACTTTCTGAAATTTCTCTGTATCCTATTATATCTGTTTTCGTGTCCGATGTCTAGCAATTTAATTCTAAAGCTTAATTTTTTTTATACATTTTTTAAAAAATGTTGTCCGAAACAAGGGATGTATTTTGGTAAAATCATAGAAAGATAGCAAATAATTGTTCTTTTTTGCGTACATAATAAAACTTGCATTTTTTCTGTCTTACATTTAAAATAAAATCAGATTTTTTTGAAAAGAGGTTGCATATGAATTCAATTAATGACTGTTATACGTTAAACAACGGTACATCACTCCCCTGCTTCGGCTTCGGAACTTACAATGAGAAAGACGGAGACAATCTGGAAATCATCCGTACTGCCATCCGAACCGGATACCGTTTCTTTGACACGGCCTCCATCTATGAGACAGAAAGAGTGCTCGGTCAGGCTATCAAAGAAAGTGGTATTCCACGTGAAGAATTTTTTATTGAAAGCAAATTATGGATCGATGAAATGGGCTATGAAAATGCCAAAAGGGCATTTGAAGCAACGCTGGATCGTCTTCAGATGGATTATCTGGATCTTTACCTGATCCATTGGCCACGCCAGACCGGCGACGAAAATGAAAACTGGAAAGAATTGGACCTGGAAACCTGGCGGGCGCTGGAAGATCTGCATGCAGAGGGTAAAATCAGGAGTCTTGGGTGCAGCAATTTCCTTCCGCATCACCTGGACAATCTACTTTCCGGATGCAAAATAAAACCGGTGGTCGACCAGTTGGAACTTCATCCCGGGTATTCTCAGGAAGCAGCCGTCAGCTACTTACTCGCCCACGATATCCGTCCGATGGCTTGGAGCCCGCTCGGACGAGGCCGCGAAAATGCTTTAGCCGGGAATGCACTTCTTGCGAAGCTCGCTAAAAAATATCAAAAAAGTATTCCTCAGATCAACCTCCGTTTTCTTCTTCAAAAAGGAATCATTCCGATTCCAAAAGCTTCTACCGAAGCACATATGAAAAGTAATATGGATATCTTTGATTTTTCTATTTCCGAAGAAGATATGTGGATCATGACCTGTATGCCTCAGACCACATGGCTGGGTGAACATCCTGATTTCTACATTCCGACTCGCAAAAGTAATCCTGAGCAGTAAGGATAAGATTTTTCAACACATTAAAACAGTCGGGGAACAGACAAGTTCTTATCTGTTCCCCGACTGTTATTTTACGATGCAAAACCTTTCTTCTTATACATCCCATTCCAGTCTGTGAAGATGTCCCTCTGTATTCATCCCCGCAAATCCGTTCTGTCTCAACGCCTCATACAATACAATCGCGACAGAATTTCCCAGATTCAATGAACGAATGTCTCCTACCATCGGGATCCGTATCGAATCCTCTTTATGATGAATCAGAATCTCCTCAGGAATTCCGGCGCTTTCTTTTCCGAACATAATGTAGCAGTCAGGCTCATAATGCACGTCCGTATATAGATTCGGAGATTTCGTGGTCGCCATGTAAATCTTCACTCCCGGATTCCTCTCCATAAAATCCTGGTAATCGATATATGTGGTAACATCCAGATCCTTCCAGTAATCCATTCCCGCACGCTTCAGGCTTTTCTCATCCAGCCTAAAACCAAGTGGTTCTATCAGATGCAGCCTGGTGTTCGTCGCAACACAGGTGCGGCCAATATTGCCTGTATTCGCAGGTATCTCCGGTTCAAACAATACAATATTCAGCATCCCAGTTCTCCTCTGTCATAAAAGTTAGACTTCTTTTATTTTCTGTGTACGCAGCCTTGTAATAAACCGTTCCAGACGTCCAAGCGCTTCTTTCAGATCTTCCAGAGAATATGCATAAGAAATTCTCACGAATCCTTCTCCGCTGGCTCCGAAAGCGTTGCCCGGAACGACCGCCACCTTCTCCTCTTCAAGGAATCTTGTGGCGAATTCTTCCGAAGTCATTCCAAATTCCTTGATACTTGGGAAAATATAAAAAGCACCGTATGGTTCAAAACATTCCAATCCCATTCTTCTCAATTCATGAACCAGAAAACGTCTTCTCTGATTATAAGCTTCGCGCATCTTAGCCACTTCTCCGCGGCAGTTTCTGAGCGCTTCCACTGCTGCATACTGACTGTTTGTCGGTGCGCACATAATTGCATACTGATGAATCTTTGTCATTTGTGCAATGATTTCTGCCGGTCCGCAGGCATACCCCAATCTCCATCCGGTCATGGCAAACCCCTTTGAAAAGCCGTTAACCAGAATCGTTCTTTCTTTCATTCCCGGAAAACTTGCAATGGAAACATGATCTCCCATATAACTTAATTCAGAGTAGATTTCATCCGAGAGCACAAACAGATCATGCTTGATCACCACATCCATAATCGGCTTCAGATCCTCGGAAGTCATAATTGCTCCCGTGGGATTATTCGGGAACGGCATGACCAGAATCTTGCTCTTCGGTGTAATCGCCGCTTCCAGTTCTTCTGCCGTCAGTTTAAACTGATTCTCGTTCTTCAGGGGAATTACAACCGGCACTCCGTCTGCCATAAATGCACACGGAAGATAGGACACATAACTCGGCTGCGGTATCAACACTTCATCTCCCGGATCCAGCATAGCACGAAACATCATATCAATCGCTTCACTGCCTCCTACAGTCACGAGGACTTCGTGATAAGGATCATATTCTACATTTACCCTGTCTTTCAGATAATTTGCAATCTCGATCTTCAGTTCCTTAAGCCCTGCATTCGATGTATAAAATGTACGTCCTCTTTCCAACGAATAGATTCCTTCTTCACGGATTCTCCATGGCGTATCAAAATCCGGTTCTCCAACGCCCAGTGAAATCGCATCCTTCATTTCATTTACAATATCAAAAAACTTACGAATCCCTGATGGTTCTAATTGTACTACTTTCTGTGATAATGGATTTCTCATTACGGTGTCACCAACATCCTTTCTTCCTTCTTCTGCGGTACCATGATGGTTCCATGGTCTTTATATTTCTTCAAGATAAAATATGTAGATGTTCCAATAATTGATTCGATCGGCGCCAGTTTCTCAGACACAAACTGAGATACCCCTTTCAATGTCCATCCTTCCAGAATGACCATCAGATCATAACCGCCTGAAATCAGGTACACAGCAGTCACTTCCGGAAAATTGTAAATTCTCTCAGCAATTTTATCAAAGCCCTGATCTCTCTGCGGGGTCACTCTTACTTCGATCAATGCCGTAATCATATCTGAACCTGCTTTATCCCAGTCAATAATCGTATGATATCCACAAATGATCTTTTCCTTCTCCATAGCGGCAATCTCATTTGCTACCGTTACTTCATCCGTTCCCAGCATAATAGCAAGTTCGCCAAGGTTCGCTTTGCTATTACGCTCAATATAATTCAGAATTGCTCTTCTTGTTTCTTTATTTTCCATGATTCTATCCTCCAGAATATCCGATAACGGGTCATGTCGATCCCGTCTAAATTAAAATCTTCGTCAATTCATCCGGTGCAGGGCGATCAATATACCGTATTTCTCCCTGGTTCAGGATGATTCTTTCACGGCCCGCCGTCGTATGTCCGATCACGGCTGCCGCCATTCCTTCCCTTGTAAGCGTATCTGCCAACTCTTCCCCTTTCGGCGTAATTACCAGGATACTTCCCGTACTGGTAAGCTGATAAGGATTGAGATGAAAATATTCACACACTTCGATTGTTTCCTGTTTTACGGGAATCCTCCTCATGTCTACAGAAAGACCGATATCCGCTCCTTCTGCCAGTTCCCAGAGTGCCGCAAGGATTCCACCGTCTCCAATCTGATGCATGGCAGATACGCCTATGGCATCAGCAGCTTTCATTTCTTTGAGCGAAATGAGCTCTTTTTCATAAGACGCAGTCTGTTTCAAAAACGCAGATGGAAAATGCTTAGCAAGACTTTCCTGTCTGGCCTTTAATATTCTTAACGTTCCCTCCAGACCGATCCACTTGATCTGCACAATATCCTGCCCTGCAGGCGCCTTGCAGCTCTGCAGTATTCTCTTTGTCGTTCCCACTGCCGTCACGTTCACGATCGTCGTCTGTATTCCAGGAATATTCTGTACGTCTGCCGCAAGAATCTCTATGCCATATTCTTTTGCAGCTTCCGAAGATGTCTGCATCATCGCTTTCAGTCTGGATTCATACGCAAATTCAGGCAACATGATCTGAATGCTGACTCCTTTCGGTGATGCTCCTCTTGTCGCAAGCGCATTACATACCTGTGCTATGGCAAACACACACAAATCTTTTTCATTGCCATAGAGAGAAACGCCAGATGAAAGAATCATCTCACCCGGATCAGCCTTAATCCCATAACAGCACTCCTCCTTAGCCGGCGGAAAAAATGCCGCATGTACGTCTGTATTCAATTGTTTCAAGACGGACCGTCTGTATACGGTCTGCGATATCTTTCCCGGTTTCATCCGCTATTCTCCTTCCCCGGAACCACTCTGAAGTGTTCTTGCCTCACTTACAGCTTCCCGGATCTTATCTTCATTCTGACTCTGAATTGCAGTTCTTATCAGCTTGGATGCTTCTGCACTTCCCGAAGCCGTTCCGACTTTCACTGTTACTTCCGAAGCTTTATATGTACTGTTATTAATAACGTCGCGACTGACCTCCTGTCCATTCTCATAAACAACTTTCCAAAGCCTTGCCGTACGTCCATTGATTGCTGTTCCCTCTTCTTCCATCGAACCGATCGCACTATCCGGATCTTCTACATATTTCTTCGAATATTCTGTGCGCTCGAGTGTTTCACTTTCAAATTCTACTGAATGGCCTTCGGCCCTGGTATCTTTTCCGTAAATATAGAACCAGACCTTATTATTACTGTCAACGTATCCCTCAATCAGGATCGGTGTATCATAATTATTTTTAAATTTAAAATCTTTCACACCTTCTGCAATTGCCGCATCCCTCGATGGCTCCACATAATTGACGATCATAGAATGTGCACATCGCTCAGTAACTTCCAGTTCCGAATAAAGAACCGCGTTATACAGCGTCGTAGATACCTGACAGAGACCTCCTCCGATATTTTGAACGACCTGCCCGTTCTCATAAGCGCTGCCGGCCACATATCCATTCTCTTCTGTATACGGTGCCAAGGTCTGTTCTACCGAGAGTTCTTCGCCCGGCATCAAAAGTGTTCCATTGAGAAGCTCTGCTGCTCTTCGGATATTTTTCACCCGGTCACCGTATCCGGCTTGTGTGGAATAAGACCCCAGTTCATCCCGGATTGATTCCAGATCTGCTCTTGTCACCGAAGGTGCTTCCGATTCCTGAACCAGTTCCAGCGTAATTTCTTTATATTTCCATTTTTCATTTAAATATTTTTCAAGATTCGCCAGAGATTCTTCGATTTTAATCTTATTTCCCGCCGCCTCATCCGTAATCTCAAATCCGGAACCTTTATGAGTAATCGTAGCATCCACAGCACGCGTCTCCATAGGAAGCGCCTTTTCAGTTAAAACTGATTTTGCACTCTCTCCATCCAGCTGATACGTGTCGTCAAGCACCAGTTCATTTTTTCCCAGCTTCCGGATCTGCCGGAAACGCTTCCAGACTGATCCCTCTTTCCCATAAGAGACTGCCTCTTCTATCAGCTTATCCACATCTTTCATTTCAATTCCCAGATCACCAAGTGTTGTCTTAGCGGTCTGTTCTCCAACTTTGAGAGTTACTTTGAGCTGTCTGTATTCCGCCATCTTTTTCTCTACAGCATCTTTTGCCTGCTCTTTTGTCATACCAGACAGTTCTACTTTCCCTATATAGATATGATTACTGATTTTATCTTCCTCTGTTTTATTCACATAACGATAAAGCAAACCATAAGAGATACCGCAAACCAGCAAAATACACAGCAAAAACAAACCGCTTAGATAGGCGATTCTCTGTCTTTTCCTTCTTCTCGCTTTTTTGCTCAAATGCGGTTTTCTTTTACGCTTCGGCATTGCCAGTTTCCCCTCTTTGCTGCACTTCTTGTTTTACCGCTCCTAAATCAAATACGGCAGTACCATCGTAACCACCATCGCCGCAATGACTACGAGGATGATCACTGCTGCTGCTCTCTGTGTCTTTTTACGATTGAACATTGTTTTCACCTCTACATGCATATTTCTTTACATTTTATACTCTTTGCCTCATTTTTGCAATACACAAGCCTCGCTTTTTTCATAGACCTCTTCACAGATCGTATGAATCGCTGCCTCATGATTCAGCGGACTCCTGTTCTGATAGTCAAACAACAGAATCACCCGTCTGGAACTCATATTTCCAAGCACATCAAAGGAAAACGCTTCGAGATGTGTCATTTTTCGCAGTTGCCTTCTGTCGTAATCCTCATATCCAGCCAGATACCGGTGTTTCTTTGCTTCCTGATCATAGAATTCCTTTTCCTCTTCTTTTGAAATTCGTTCTTCTCCTGCAAATTCCGGCCGGTTTTTCGCATTTTCCCGAAGGAAGTAATCCAACGTCATCAACTGTCGATATTCCTCCGTATGTTCGGGATCCCGTTCTTCTGTAAAATCCAGAAGTATCTCATAACGAGTTACTCTGGAATGGCTCACAAGATTCATTCCTCTTTCTTCATAAAAGCGGCTCAGATCCTCAAAAAAAGCAAATGGGCTTTCATATAAACGGATGATATACGGTAAACTATGGCAAAACTGTCTGCTGTTATAATACATTTCAACCATCTCTTCAATTCCTTTAAGTCGTAGTATATCATCATAGGGCAGCCACTTTGTGTACAGCACTTCATAAGGCGGAAGACTTTTCGCAGCCAGTTCATATTCTTCTTTATGTTCTTCCATATAGGATCCTTTCAGCACTTTTAAAAATCCCAGCTGAAGCTGCTCCGGCTGCAGAGCATAAACATCATTAAACGATCTTTCAAAACTTTCATAGTCTTCAAACGGAAGCCCGGCAATCAGATCCAGGTGCTGGTGAATATTTCCAAATGAATGAATTCTCTTCACGATCCGCGCCACTTCTCCAAAACACATTGTACGGTGTATTTCACGGATCGTCTCATGATTTGTAGACTGTACCCCAATTTCCAGCTGAATCAGTCCCGGGCGCATCCGGCTCATCAGTTCCAGTTCCTCTTCATTCAGAAGATCCGCAGAAACTTCAAAATGAAAATTCGTAATGCCATTATCATGATCCATGATATAGCTCCAGATCGTCATCGCATGGTTATGACTACAATTGAATGTCCTGTCAACAAATTTCACTTGCGGCACTTTATGATCAATCAAAAATTGCAGCTCCTTTTTTACCAGTTCTAAATTGCGAAATCTCAGGCACTTATCCACCGATGACAGACAGTAACTGCATGAAAACGGACATCCCCTGCTGGATTCGTAGTATATGATCTTGTTTTCAAAATCTTTCATATTATGATATACAAACGGAACATCACTCAGATTCATTACCGGCCGCCATTCATTTTCGCCTATCTCTTCCGTCTGAATTACATCTGAGAACCGCCGATAAGTGATTCCCGGAATCTCGGCCAGTTCTTTTGTCTGATTCCGACTGCTTTTATTATAATGCATCAGAAGCTCTGCAAAAGTCTTCTCGCCTTCCCCCATCATCACACCATCCACTTCCGGGAGCCGTCTCAACACATCTGCCGCATCATAAGATACCTCCGGGCCCCCCAGCCACAGGATCACATCCGGCAAAATTTTGCGTATTTCGCGCACAATCTCTTCAACATAGATCAAATTCCAAATATAACATGACAAGCATAGCATATCCGGCTTTCTTTTATAAATATCCATTAATATCTCATCCGTCTGCTGGTTGATCGTATATTCCGCAATTTCTATCCTGACATCATTCTCTTTCTCCGTACCTTGCATCTTCTCCTCGGCATACGCTTTCAGACTATAAACAGCAAGATTAGAATGTATATATTTTGCATTTATAGCAGTTAACAAAACTTTCATACTCTGCCTCCTCGCTTACCACTAGCTGTTACTCATCACTATATAGCAAATCGAGTCATTTGTAAAATATTGAAAGTAAATTGATTTTTTTATATAAACTGGCTATTATATAGATATCTTAAATTCTTTATCAAAGGAGTATAACTATGCAGACAACCAAATGGCAAAAAGATTATGAAGAATTTGAAGCAGTCACAAGGAAATTTTATGCAGGCGAAGTAACAGTTCCTGAATATAAGGGGTTTTCCGGAGGATTCGGCAGCTATGCACAGCGCGGCGGGAAATCCAGCATGCTTCGTCTGCGTCTATCTGGAGGACGTGTCACACAAGAAAAGCTCGAATTTATTGCAGATGCAATCCGAAAATATCATATAGACAAAGTACATTTTACCACCTGTCAGACCATCCAGTTTCACAATCTGAACGCGGATACAGTCTGTGAGCTGTCCGTTTCAGCGCTTGACGCCGGCATCGTGACCCGTGGAGGCGGCGGTGATTTTCCAAGAAATGTTATGGTCTCTCCGCTGAGTGGCGTGGAAAAGGGCGAATATTTTGATGTGATGCCATATGCCAATGCAGCTGCCGATTACTTGATGGGGCTGATCAAAACAGTCAAACTCCCCCGCAAATTAAAAGTATGTTTCTCAAATTCTCCTGCCAATCAGACGCACGCAACATTCCGCGATCTTGGTTTCTGCGCAAGAGAAGACGGCACCTTTGACGTGTACTGCGCAGGTGGACTGGGCAACAACCCTAAAATGGGGGTTCCAGTAGCTGAAAAAATCCGTCCCGACCAGATTCTCTATTATATTGAAGCAATGGTTCGTTTATTCACCACATATGGAAATTATGAGAATCGTGCCAAAGCAAGAACCCGTTATATGCAGGATGTGCTTGGTGACAAACTGCCGGAAGAATATTTGAAGAAACTAGAAGATGCAAAAGCAGAGTGTCCGGATCTGACTCTTCATATCTCCGATAGCGTTTCTCCAAAATGCAGCGATGGTTCTGAAGTGGTTTCTCCCCGAATTATTGCTCAAAAGCAAAATGGTTTATACGCTGTCAAGTATCATCCACTCGGCGGATGCCCTTCTCCAGAAAAACTGGTTGACCTTTATGAAGCAATCTGTGACATGGATGGTGTTGAGCTTCGCCTCACTCCGGACGAAGGCGCATATATCATAAACTGTACCGGAAAGGAAGCTGAGAGAATTCTGGAGATCACATCCGACAGTGCCGGAACCGTATTCGAGTCTTCCGTTGCATGTATCGGCGCTTCTATTTGCCAGGTAGGTGTCCGTGACTCTCAGGCTCTCCTTGCCACTCTGGTAAACGAATCCAGAAAATGGGATTTTGCTGACGGTGTTCTTCCTCAGATTCACATTTCCGGCTGTCCATCTTCCTGCGGAACTCACCAAATCGGCAAAATCGGCTTCCGCGGCGGTATGAAGAAAGTAGACGGGAAACCGGTCTCTGCATTTGTGATGACGGTCAACGGAGAAGATGAAGAGAATCATGAACGTTTTGGCGAACAGCTCGGAACGATACTGGAAACCGATATCCCTGCATTTTTCAAAGACCTTGGAGAAGAGATCTCCGCTTCCGGTATGCTGTATGATGACTGGTATGCAAAGAATCCGGAACGCTTCAAAGAAATTGCAGGCAAATATTTATAAAATGAAAGCATAGCCGTTGACATTTTGGCGAAAACAAGTTACAATTATATTCCGTGCAGCCGGGGTGTTAGCGGTACCCTGTACCTACAATCCGCTATAGTAGGGGTGATGCTGTGCCGAGGGCTTTTCTTGTCAAAGCTGCCTCCGGTTCGTGGCGTTGATATCTGGGTCTTACGCGGCGGATCTCTGTGAACCGTGTCAGGTCGGGAACGAAGCAGCACTAAGCAGATGCTTCTGGGTGCCGTAAGGTAGCCTGGGTTGAGTTTACAGCCGGAGTACCGTTTGGGGGGAAATTGTTCGACGCACAGCGCACGAAAAATAATCTCGTTTTCTTATTAGTATCACTTGACTTTCCCCCGATAATCAACTACGCTTATTCTATATAATATGAACCGACTTCAGATATTATTTTTCTGAAATGCCGATGTAAATCAAGGAGGAGATTGCGATGTACGCAGAATTTGACGAAACTTTAGTAACTGGTAATGAAATGATCGACTCTCAGCATAAAGAGCTGATTGACAAAATTAATGACTTATTGAAGAGCTGTGAGCAGAGCTCCGGTAAAGTAACTGCAATCCAGACACTGGGTTACCTTGCAGACTACACTGATTTCCATTTTTCAGCTGAAGAAAAACTTCAGGAAGAGATCGGATACCCGGGAATTGCTGAACATAAGCAGAAACATGAAGAACTCCGTCAGGTCGTTTCCGAACTTCACGCTATGCTCGAGGAAGAGGAAGGTCCGTCCGAGGCTTTCGTTGCGCAGGTTCAGAAGAATGTCGTTGACTGGCTTTATAACCATATCAAAGGATTTGACCGTTCTGTTGCAGAGTACAAGAATATGACTCTCAACGATGAAAAACTGTAAAAAATAAAGACATTAAAATCTCTGATTGGAGTCCTCAATTTCCAATCAGAGATTTTCTTTTTCCAGTTCCTTTTTTCGTTTTTGCTTTTCGCGGAGCTCTTTAAAAAATCCTTTCATCATCAGAGAACATTCCTCCTCCAGTACGCCGGTTTCCAGCTCCACCTGATGATTGAACTTTGCAACCTGAAGAAGATTCAGTATCGACCCGGCGCATCCTGCTTTCGGATTCATGCATCCAACCACGACTCGTTTCATACGTGCCTGTACGATTGCTCCTGCACACATCTGACATGGTTCCAACGTCACATATAAGGTGCAGTCTTCCAATCTCCAGTCCCCCATTTTCCTACTAGCTTTTTTGATGGCAAGAATTTCTGCATGTGCAAGCGGATTTTTATCTGTGGTACGCCTGTTATATCCACGTCCAATAATCTTTCCTTCATAAACAATCACACAGCCAATTGGTACTTCCTCAATTTTCCATGCCTTTTTTGCCTGCCTGATTGCTTCCCTCATATACTTTTCATCCTCAGTGAGCTGTCTCTTCATCCTCTTCTCTCCTCGTTTTTTTTATCACATTACTGATTTCACGACACCAATACCCAAAATCTTCCGACTGACTGCGTTCTCCTTCTGTCCATTCCATTTCTCCTTTTTCCGGCTTCATAAACTGCCGAAATCCAAATGCACCGGCTGCGCATTCCTCTCTGGGATGATAAATACCCGGAACTCCGAGCCAGCATCTCCCATCTTTCCGAAATGAAACCAGATGATGATAGTTGTGATATCCGTGAAGCAGGAAATGATTGTTTGCCAGACGCCACTCCCTGCGTGGAAGCTGGGCGAGGTCCTGTCTGCTGATTTTGAAAATCTGTTCCCTGTATCCTTCTTCCTTTTCTGTTACTTCTTCCGTCAAGGACTCCCTATCATCTTCCAGCTTCTCGACAGGCTCTGATTGTTCCACATTTTCCGTCAGTTCTTCTTCCTCCGGAGCCTCCGTATCCGCTGGCACTTTCTCCCCGGAGCTTTCCGGATTCTCCGGAATGTCCTCTTTCTTTGAAAGCTCCACATCTTCCGGCAATTCTTCTTTCTCCGACTGCTTCGTTTCCTCTTTCGTCTCCCGCCGCAATATTTCCTCCCGTCTTATCATATTTTCAACATCAACCCGTCGTTCATTCCAAACAGCCGCATACCATTCTTCTTCCTCGTTTCTTTTCTTCCGGAGAATCATTCCTTCAATCTTGTTGAAAAAATCAATACCACCTGCGTCTTCCGCAGAATACGCAAGTCGATACCCAAAAGCAGATCTTGTTCCCGGGATTTCGCCCATATAAATTCCCACTGTCTGATTTCCCATCAGATAAAAAAGGAAGATTTCCAGTGTCTGTCCGTCCGACACCGGAAATCCCTGTCCGTAAATCTGGATCACTGCCGAATCATCAGATTCTTCTGTCCGCACAAATCCTACATTTCTGATTCGTTTCCCATTTTGATATTCATACAGATACCGGATAAATTTCTTCATAGCAAGAGTGCACTCCTTCAAAAAACATACCTACTCTAACTTATTCAGAATAATCCGAAATCATGACTAAAAAATCGCTGTGAGTTCTTGATACAGACGTTTTGCATAACTGTCCGTCATTCCACAAATATAATCCGTCACAAGCAGGAGACGGAGATACAGCTTTTCCGATTCACTTTTTCCTTTACTGTGAAAATAATATGCACTTTTATAATTATCTGATATAAAAGAAATAATCCTTTTATCGATTGTTCCCAGTTTCTCATAAGGGTTATCAAATTTCATGACAGCTGCCGAAAACTTATCCATCAAAAAATTCAGCATAACCGACTCTTTCATTTCCATTTTATAAATCTGCGCCGAAGTAAACACCTCGCGAAATGCCAGACTTCCAAGCAGATCCATCAGTTTTTCTCCATACGTCCCATAAAAAAGATCATGTTCATATCTTCCATCCATGATCGCTTCATAATTCGATGTAAACCCATCGGTTGCACAAGTAATCATGAAACCTTGTACACGAACAATCCAGTTCTTGACCGCATACTCCTCTGGTTTCCGTTCTCCGCGCTCTTTTCCCCTCATATAGAATTTGTCAAGTTCATACAACGCATCAAACGGACCTCCAGTTTCTCCTGTCTCCGTATTAAGATTTTCCAGTTCTTCTCTCAGCTTATGGAACGAAATAAATCCTTTAATAAATGAATCTTCGATATCGGCCGTTTTGTATGCAATATCATCAGCAGCCTCAAGAATAAACGTCAGCGGATGCCGACATCCATTGGTCCCGGTCGTTTCCTGTACATCATAGAAAATATCTCGGTCTGCATAATAATATCCTAACTTTTTATCCTTAATATTCCCGCTCTCCGGCCTGATTTCCAGCGAAGAAACCGGATATTTGATTATACTCCCCAAAAGCGCATATGTCAGATTCATTCCCCGTTCATCCACGAGATAATGCAGCTTAGTCACAAGCCTCAGTGCCTGCGCATTTCCTTCAAAATGATATAAATCTTCTCGCATCTGCGGTTCTAACAGTTCTTCTGCCTTTTGCCCGCAAAATTCCAGTTTTCCCAGATTCTCTGCAAACCATTCCCGAATAGCAAGCTCCCCGAAATGCCCGAATGGCGGATTTCCTATATCATGAATCAGGCCTGCACATTGAAGAATACTACAGATATCCTCTTTCATTCTCGGACTAAATCCCGGATCCAGGCCATACGTCAGTATATTTTCACCGATATTCTGTCCCAAAGACTTGGCAAATGATGATACTTCCAGCGAATGAGTCAGACGCGTTCTAATAAAATCACTTTTATCCAGAGGAAATACCTGTGTTTTGTCCTGAAGCCGTCTGAACGACGCACTTCCTATGATTCGATGATAATCCTTCTCAAATTCACTGCGCAAATCTGTAGATTTAACAGAACCGGCACGATGTACACTCTGCCGGTCCCTCTTTGCTGATAAAAGCTTTTCCCACTCCATAACAGCCCTCTGTCATTAATCCAGATAGATTGGCGGTTCATAATCCTTGCCAAGCGTTGCTTTTTTACGCTCTTCAAATCCAAGGAATGCCCATTCCGTCATATCTGTCCATTTATGTTCCTTACGGTCATAAACCTGAACATAACCGATGCGCTTCGGATGCATCCGAACACTGTTCGATTGATATTCATGACCTGTATACGGATTCACATCACCATTTACAAGATCTTCATCTTCATCCACACGTTTCTTGATCGGCTGAAAATCTTTTGCTTTTTCGTGACGCTTTTCTTCTCTCTTTGGCGAAGAAATAATCTTTGTTATTCTGGAGAAACGCGATTCCCTATGCTCAGTCTTCGCTGTTTCCTCTTTCATGGTTTCCTCTGGCTCTGCTTCCGGCTGTACATCCGTAGCTTCTTCCATCACAGATTCCGATATTCTTTCCTCCTCTGTCGGTGCTTCTGCCACTGTCTCCTCCAGCACTTCTTCTCCGATTGCATCTTCTTCCGGCTCGCCATGAACCAGTTCTTCCTTAACTTCAGCTTCCTTAGCTGCTTCCTCCTCGCCTGCCGTCTTTTCCTCAGGTTCAGATATTTCCTCTACTACAGTTTCTGTCTCTGTTTCAACCGTTGTATCAATCATTTGCTCTACCACAGGTTCCGTGGCCGGAGCAGCTTCTTTTTCTCCCTCCTGCTCCTGCGGTTCTTCCATCATATCTACGATCTCGCCCACTGTAATATCTCGTTCCGCTTCCTTCGCTTCAGCACGTGCCGCTTTTCTTTCCTTCTTTGCTGCAAGCTTATCCAGTTCTTTACTTGTCGGTGGAACTTCTTCAATTACAGATGCCCTCTCTGCCGCTTCCTGACTTGCAAGAATACTGAGTTGGAACGAACACCCCAGAATGTCTGCAATCATGCGCATATCCTGCTCTTGAAAATTATCTCTTCCAAGACGCTGTGTCAGATTCTGTCTGGACATCTTTTTCCCAGTTCTTTCCTCAATCTGTTCTGCCAGCTCCTTGATTGTCATACCTTTTCTGCTTAAAACAATTTTTACTTGCTCCCCAAATGTGAGACTTATCATGCCATCTTCTCCTCCTTATTAATTCAGCACCATTTTCCCTATTTTTTATTGTAGCAAATGACAATTTATCCGTCAACAGTCGTCATTTTTTTCTTTATTTTTTGCTCTTTTTCTTCCTCCTGACTCGGATATTCTACACTTGCGATTTTCACAACTTTTTTCTCTCATTTTATTTATTTCTGTTCATGATTTACAAATTATAAAATTTTTATAAAAATACCTTTGATAAATCACTCCCCTTGTGTATAATAGGGGATATCCAAAAACAAGGGCGTTTTCCTAACACGGAAAGCGCCTTTTTGTTTTCCAGAAAAGGAGGGTGTTATTATGAAAAAACTGGAAATCATCATCCAGCCGGAGAAGCTTGAAGACCTGAAAGCAATTCTTGACGCTTCCAACGCAAACGGCGTTATGATCAGCAACATCATGGGATACGGCAATCAGAAAGGGCACAGAAAGATATATCGCGGAGCTGAATACAGCGTGAATCTTCTCCCGAAAGTAAAAGTTGAAACAGTCGTTGACCCTTCTGTTGCAGAACCTTTGATTCAGAAAATCGTTGAGGAAATCCAAACCGGAGCATACGGCGACGGCAAAATCTTTGTGTATGAAGTGGAAGATGCTGTCCGCATTCGTACTGGTGAGCGCGGTACCGCAGCTCTTTAATCAAAATGGTACATATAAATAAAAAAATTCATATTTGTTATCAATGAGGATAGCTGTGCATCTGATGCATCAGGTATCCTTTTTTATAACAGAAAGAGGAGATAGTATTATGGGATTAACAGCATTAATTGAAAGCAGCATGGAAGCCACGGCAGCAACAGAGCTTCTTCTGAATGTAGTATGGACAATTGTAGGTGCAATATTGGTTTATTTCATGCAGGCAGGCTTTGCTATGTGTGAGGCCGGTTTTACAAGAGCCAAAAACACAGGTAACATTTTGATGAAAAATATGATGGACTTTGTCCTGGGAAGTCTTTTCTTCTTTATATTCGGGTTTGCAATCATGCATGGAAGTGACTGGAACGGAATCATCGGTTCAACCGGCTTCTTAGATCCGACCAAACTTGCCGATGCTGACGGATTATTCAACGGTCTTCCAATCGGCGTATTTATCATTTTCCATACTGTATTCTGCGCGACTGCCGCAACCCTCGCAGCACTGATCGTAACATGGATCCGCTACGGCAAACCAGACGTATCCATGACCTTCAACGGCTCCCTCGCAGGATTAGTTGCCATCACAGCCGGATGTGACTGCGTAAGCAACGTCTCCGCAATCCTCCGTATCGTTTTCACATTATGTTCAAACACCCGGTCATCCAATGAGTAATGATTCGTCACATTACTTGCCAGCTCGTTCAGCACTTTATTGGATTTATCCGTCTCATAATTTTCAAAAAATGAACGCTCAATCGAACTGGTCTGAGCTGCCATTTCGATGATCTCTTTATCATAAAACGGAATCCCCAGATCTTTCGACAATTTCATAGCAATATCTCGTCCACCGCTTCCGTATTGCCGACTGATTGTAATAACAAGTGGAGCTGAAGCTTTCTCTTCCAATGCATTGTCCGCACCACTCTGATTCAGTTCCCCAGCCCATTCAAATCCTTTTTTCGCCATGATCACTGCAATGATTTCATTGATCACCGCTGCCGCCGCGATCGTTCCCTGTATGATCTGCGCACATTCCGGCGCGGAACCGCTCAAAACGGAAACCGCAATTCCCGTAAATACAAGAGAAACTCCAGAATGTGGGAGCAGTGTAAAACCAAGATATTTTTTTACTGTCTGCGGAGACTTTGTAACGGCCGCCCCGAAATAAGCGCCAAAATATTTTCCTAATGCACGCGACAGAATATAAACAGCCTTAAAAACGCGCATAATCTGTTCCAGCCGATTTTCACTCATCATATTTGAAAAGGTGGCCGAAAAAGCCATTCCCATCAACATAAAATTCAAAATCGGAGTCGGCATCACACGGTTATTAAAAAAGAATCCTGCAACAGAAGTAAATAAAATGATGACAATCAGCAATGCCAGCGTTATCCCATCACCATTGTCTCTCCTCAAGATAAATCCTGATAGGAATCCACACACAATCCCAATAACCAGCGGTAATATAACCACCAGAGCAATCATATAAGCCGGCATACTTCCCGCCGAAAGTTTCCCGGCGATCACAGCGATGGTTGTAAAAAATACAACACAGCCTACGATATCATCCAGAGCCGCCATCGGAATCAACGTTTTCGTAACAGGTCCATCCGTCTTAAACTCACGCACAATTGAAAGTGCCGGTGCGGGAGCCGTTGCAAGCGCAATTCCTCCAAAAACAAAACACAGATACAATGGAACATCTGTTATATAGAATACGACTCCAAATACCAATGAAACAACCAGAAAAGTCCCCAAAGACTGTGTCAGCGTTGTAATCACGATCGCCTTTCCGGATTTCTTAATCTTATTCCAGACCAATTCCGTACCGATCATAAGTCCAACACCACATTCCAGCACATGAATCATAACCTGATACCACCCTGCATCCAATATCTCCTGATTCATCAGTGAAAACGCATGCGGTCCTAACAGCATCCCGGCAATCAGCCAGCCTAAAATAGCGGGCAGTTTCAATTTCGATATCAGCTTTCCTGCCAAAAATGCCAATATAACAACTAAAATCAATTTCACAAACATCAAAATCATTTTGTTACACTTCCTTACTTCATATTTATCTTCACCTTAGATTTTCTGAGAAATCCTCCGTTTTCTTTGCAATACCGTACATGATCATATCCAATAATTCCGATAATCTGCTCTCATGTGTCTCGATCACTTTTTGTATATCTTCATTCTCATAATACATCTCCCGGAAATAGCCATTATACATTTCCTGCATTGTCATCAGATACTGAATCGCTTTCTCAACACTTACCCCTTTTCTTAATTCCATCTGAAACAGTAATTCTGCATAGCGTTCTTTTAAACACTCATCATAACCAACTCTCAATTCTTTCAACTCTTTTATCAGATGCCTTGGAGGCATCAAAACACTATTAAAGAAAATCTGCGCATAATACGGGTTTTTTTCAAAGAAAACCTGTCGGGCATTTAAGAGTTCTTTCAGTTTTTCCTCCACACTCTCCGAATGACAAACTGTATTCTTAATATGTCTCGTCATTTCTTCATAACATTGTTTCACACAGATTAAATACAATTCATCTTTATTTTTGAAATTGTGATAGATCAATCCTTTTGATATATGATTATCGCTGCAAATTGTATTCAGTGAGGCCGCTTCGTAACTCTTCGTACCAAATTCTGCAATTGCCGCCTGAATGATTTTCTCGCAAGTGAGTCTGGTTTTTTCTTCCTTCTTCATAAAGCCCTCCTTTTCTTGACTGCATGGTCAATAATACTACAAACAAACCATGTGGTCAATAATATCTCATCATTTTTATTCTCCAAATTCTTTAATAACAAAAAAAGCAAGTATATTCCGGCTGAACTATTTTTCAGATTTTAGCTAGCCACAATATACTTGCAAATTTCATTTTAATTTAGAATGTACTTAGAGCGACGCGATTCATATATGCGTTCATTGCTTTCTTATCTCCAAGCAGCAGAGCTTTGATAAAATCGTTGTAATCCGGCTCCACGCATTTGAGCCATCCCCGTACCATGGTGTTGAACATTCGCTCAACTTCATAATTGGTAAGCACCAGTTCATACTTCGCCTCTTCCCCGTATTCCAACGACTCCTCCCGTTCAAAGCTCAGTACTTTCAGATAACCACTTGCAAGAAGCAAACTCCAGATTGCAGATTCATTATTATCTAGTTGATTATATACAATCTGTTCGTCAATTGGCGTACGAATTGTTTCACCGCAGAGAAGATTTTCAAATTTTTCTTTAATTGTGCGGTTTCCTTCCCGAAGCAGTTTCCCAACGAGACTATTAGAGCTGGTGTTAGCCCAGTATGTCCTAAAATCCTTTTTATCAAGATAATTCAAAATCGACCATGGATTGTAAATATCTTTACATTCACCAAAGATAAATCCGTCGTACCAGTATTTTACCTGTTCTTTCTTTTCTGACAGTCCACATTCGTCCAAGATAAGCTTCCTGCATGGGCGTATCATACTCATCAAGAAGAATAATGACTTTTTTCCCATAGTATCGATACAGATAGCTCGATAATTGGTAAAGTGCCGATGTCGCATCAGGATTCCTGATATCTTCTGCCAAAATTCGATTATAAAAACTTCGGTCTGCATCTGTTAACGCATCTGTATCTCTCTCTGATCTGCATAATCTATAGAGAAAAAGCGTTCTAACATACTCAAATTAAGCGTCTTACCAAAACGTCGCGGACGATTAATCAATGTGACACTGTCACCGCTCTCCCACCATTTTCTTCAATTCCGCCAATCTCATTTGAAACATCTCAGCTTCTTTTTCCATATCCCCAAACTTCTTCATATCCATTTCTCGAACCATCCGAAGTCCGATATGTTTTACCGCTTCTTGTGCCGCTTCTTTCTGCGACATCTGCGCCGGGAAAACGGTCTGGCACTTTGCGCCTTCCAGATTATCATATGACAAAAAGCACTGATTAAAATCCATGAGCGGATACAAAGACACATACTTATTCGTACGGTTGTCCACCAGAAATCCCCAGTTCTCCGGATGCCGGTCCGTATTTCCGGTCAGATAGTCCAGTATGTTCATCCCATAATATGTAACAGGATCCATTTCTTTGCAGACTTCCAGTGTATCCAGATTATGATTACACGCATAAATATCGAATGCCATTTTAGAAACCATGGAATATTCTTTCGAAGTAATGATATCACTTTCCGATACGATTTCTCCGTCATATTCATGTTCGCGATAAATGACCTGCGGAATGTCAAAGCACTGGCAGATTTCACTTGCCAGTACTTCTCTTTTCACCGCTTCTGCTTCTCCGTCTTTTAATAACTTAAATCCCGAATCGCATCGGATCCAGGCCTTGGGAAAGCATCCTCTTGTAGATAAATCCGGCGCCAGTTCCTGATTCGTAACCGTCATCTGGCGCCCCTTAAGAGTGAGTTCGACAATCGCTTCATTCAAAGGATTATCATATAAATTTATTTCATCAAATGTTGTTCTGTCCCCTTCGTTTCTCACCCAGTATACATCCGTCAAAGAAACACATCGGTACGACAGTGATATATTCGCCCTGTCTTTATCCGTAACTGCCTGCATGACTCCGATACTGTTCAGAATATCTTTTGCGTATTTTCGATCCAGAGACAATACTCTTGATGCGCACCAATGATTAAAATTATTTACATTATTTACAAGCACATCAATGTCATTATCATCTTCCACATCCAAATATAAATCATACGGCATAAACGATTCTTCAAAGATCTCTGCCTTTCCGGAAGATGAAATCTTTGCCACTATTTTCTCCATATGCATAATTTCATAAACAGTTACTTTTTTCAAGGTTTTCCCTACCATTTCTTATTCTTCAATACAATCGCCGATTTCGGTCCCATCATCAGTGACAGAATTCCCTCCTTCACCACATACTCATCAAACGCACCGATATAGCCTTCTATATAAGAATACATGATTCGTGCCATATTGGAACCTTCTTTCACTTCCGCAGGCATGACATTGACATGAATCTCCCGAAGTTCGTCTGCGCTGTTGATGATTACGATAATCTGTTCATCTCCCCAGAATCTTCCGTACGCAAGAAGTCCCGGTCCCCATTTTAACATTTTAAGAGAACCTTTCTTCAATGCAAGATTTTCTCTGTGAATACGGATCATTTCCCGGTAAAAACTGATCATCTCTTTGTTTTCGCGTCCCCATGGATAGGTTCTGCGGTTATCCGGATCCGTGAACCCACAGACTCCGGCTTCATCTCCATAATAGAGTGTTGGCGCACCGATCCATGTCATCTGCATCACAATGGCAGCACGCATAATTGCAAGATCCACTCCCTGATTCGCAGCTTCCGGTCCCAGTTCTGCGACTCTTCCGACCTTATGGTTCGTTCTTGTAAGGAAACGTGAATGATCATGGTTAGAAAGCTGGTTCATCGCCGTCTGCAGGGATGGGGTCATCATACTTGCCATATGATGCTTCATCGCATTCACAAAATTATCTGCATTCCCCAGAAGATCCTCACGGTATTCGTCACTATGCTTTTCCATTCCGGTGAGGAACCAGGTCAGAGGTTCCATAAACGCGTCATAGTTCATGACCGTATCCCATTCGTCGCCTTCCAGCCATTCTCTCGGATCTCCATAATGCTCTGCCAGAATTAATGCATTGGGATTCGCATCTTTCACAACCTTGCGGAATTTTTTCCAGAATTCATGATTGTATTCGTTACTTCTCCCCAGATCAGCCGCGACATCCAGACGCCATCCATCCACATTATAAGGCGGTGAGACCCATTTTTTTGCCACGCCAAGTACATATTCTTCTAATTCTTTCGAATCTTCATAATTCAGCTTCGGAAGCGTGTCATGTCCCCACCATCCATCATAACTGGCATTTTGCGGCCACTCACTGTCATTATTATTGTGGAACAGGAAATAGTTCCGGTATGGGCTCTGTGCGCTCATATATGCCCCAGGCTGATATCCTTCCACCTGATCATAAATCATTTCCCGATCCATCCATTTGTTAAACGAACCACAATGATTGAATACTCCGTCAATAATTATTCTCATTCCGCGACGGTGGATCTCTTCAACCAGCCGGATAAACAGCTGATTGCTGGCTTCCAGATTTTCTTTGTCCGTTGTACGAATCCGGTATTTATCAGCGTGATAATTACTCTTTTCCCCGGGTTCCAAAAGTCTACCGCCATCTGTCACTATCTTTCCAACATGTGGATCAATATAATCATAATCCTGCGTGTCATATTTATGATTGGACGGAGAAACGAATAATGGATTACAGTAAATCACTTCTACTCCAAGACTCTGCAGATAATCCAGCTTATTTATCACGCCCTGTAGATCTCCTCCATAGAATTCACGCACATCCATCGGCTGCGGATAGCGGTACCAGTCTTCCACCTTTTGTACTTGATCGCCTATATAGAAGTACTCCCCTGTCTGAACATCATTGGTTGGATCTCCGTTGCAGAAACGATCCGTATAAATCTGATACATCACCGCCCCCTTTGCCCACTCTGGTGTGGCAAATCCGGGAACAATCCTGAAATCATAGTATTCTGCGTAATCGTCTCTCGCTCCCCACTGGTTATAATAGCAGACTTCTTCGCCTTTCAAAATTTTAAAATAATATCTGAATTCCTCAGTGTCAAGCTGCCAGTCAATGCAATAATAATCAAACGCGCCTTTTGAGATCATTTTCTTCATCGGAAAGCTCTCATCCTTGATGCACATCAGTACTTCATCCACATCGTCCTTTGCCGTCCGGAACCACAATTGTATCCATTCGTCTACTTCCGGCTCCGGCTGGCTAACATATGCCTCAGTGCCATCGCAAAACAATGCTTCTTTATTCATAATGTTTCCTCAATTCCTAATCAAATAATGCTTCAAATTCTTCTCTTGTAATCTTTTCTTTCTGAAGCAGAAGTTCCGCGCAGGCATTCAATACATCTTCATGTTCTTTAATGATCTGTTTCGCCCGGGCATAACATTCATCTATAATTCTCTTAACTTCTGAATCGATCGTAGACGCAATCTGCTCACCATACGCACGTGATGAATGTGCAAGATCTCTTCCCAGAAAGACTTCATCACTGTCATTATCGTAATTTACCAGCCCAAGAGCTTCCGACATACCAAATTTCGTCACCATAGATCTCGCATAGGCAGTTGCCTGCTTGATATCCTGAGATGCTCCGGTTGTGATGTCATCAAAAACCATCTCCTCAGCAGCTCTTCCACCGAGCGAAACTGTGATATCCTGAAGCATCTGGCCTCTGGTATTGAACATCTCATCCTTTTCCGGCAATGGCATCGTATACCCCGCCGCTCCCGATCCAGTAGGAATAATGGATACACTGTACACAGGTCCCACATCAGGAAGTACATGGAACAAGATCGCATGCCCTGATTCATGAAATGCTGTGATCCGTTTCTCTTTATCCGAAATAATACGGCTCTTTTTCTCCGCACCGATACCTACTTTCACAAATGCATGCCGGATGTCTGCCTGCTGCAGATACACACGCCCTTCTTTAGCAGCCGTGATCGCTGCTTCATTCAACAGATTTTCCAGATCCGCGCCGGTAAATCCAGCCGTTGTCTGGGCAATCTGCTGCAGATCCACATCCTCCGCAAGTGGTTTTCCTTTCGCATGGACCTGAAGGATCTCAAGTCTTCCCTGCACATCCGGTCTTCCAACGACCACTTTTCTGTCAAACCGCCCCGGGCGAAGAATGGCAGGATCCAGAATATCCACACGGTTCGTCGCAGCCATAACAATAATTCCCTCATTCGGTCCAAAGCCATCCATCTCTACCAGAAGCTGGTTCAATGTCTGCTCTCTCTCATCATGGCCTCCGCCCATACCTGTTCCGCGGCGTCTTGCCACCGCATCAATCTCATCAATAAATACAATACAGGGCGAATTGTGTTTCGCATCCTCAAAGAGATCTCTCACACGGGATGCTCCAACTCCGACAAACATCTCCACAAAATCGGAACCGGAAATCGTGAAAAACGGGACCCCGGCTTCACCAGCCACCGCTCTTGCAAGTAAAGTCTTACCGGTTCCCGGAGGTCCCTCAAGCAGCACCCCCTTCGGGATTCTTGCTCCAACCTGAATATATTTCCCCGGAGCTTTCAAAAAATCCACAATCTCTTCCAGTTCTTCCTTTTCTTCTTTCAGGCCGGCAACCTGGTTGAACTTGACTTTATTTTCCGCTTCTGTGCTCATCTTCGCACGGCTTTTCCCAAAATTCATCGCCTTTGCATTTGCACCACCCTGGCGATTCATCATCATAACCAGAAGAACAAGTGCACCTATCATCAAAAGCGTTGGTAACATCGTTGTCGCAAACCAGCTTTCCTGTGGTACAGAATCCACATAACAGATTACTTCATCATAAGAGCTCAGAAGCTCCTGTGCTTCATTAACGTCTGTGACATACAGTTCTTCCAGCACACCATTATTTTTCTCAATCCTTAGCGTGCCATTTGGTGCTACCTTGTCCGGCTTTACTTCAACTTTCTTAATATTATTATCTTGCAGATCTTCCTGGAACTCCCGGTAAGTATATGCCTTCTCCTGTTTCTCGGCCTGATTCATAAACCAGTATGCTCCTATCATAAAAACAGCACAAAGAAGAAGCATCAGCCCGCTGATTCCTCTTGTCTTATTATTATTATTCAATTATTGCTCCTTCCACCAATTACATCTCTACGCATCCGATGTATGGTAAATTTCTATATTTCTGTGCATAATCTAATCCGAACCCTACCACAAATTCATCCGGAATATTAAATCCTACATAATCAACATGCACGTCTTTAACACGCCGTTCCGGTTTGTCGAGTAATGTACAAAGACGCATACTCTTAGGTCCCCTCTTCTGAAGAATTTCCAGCAGATAAGAAAGCGTACGTCCTGAGTCCACAATATCCTCAACTACAAGTACATCCTTTCCTTCCAGCGATTCATCAAGATCCTTCGCAATCTTCACAACTCCGCTGGATGAAGTTCCGTCACCATAGCTGCTGACACTCATGAAGTCCATGGAAACCGGCACAGTAATCCTCTTTGCCAGTTCACACATGAAGAAAACTCCTCCCTTAAGTACACAGATCAAATGTACCTGTTTTCCCGCATAATCCTCACTGATCTTTTTTCCTAATTCTTCAATTCTTGCATTCACTTCTTTTTCCGGTATTAAAACCTTAATTTTCTCTGCCATTTAGGTACCTCCATTTATCGTAATCTCCAAAACGGTCTTTGTCTGTTCCGTCACTTGATATGCCTTACTTTGACGATATCCCACAATCCAGAGAATTCTCTCCTTTTCCGCGATCAGCGGAATTTTATCTCTTTTGTCCGACGGAATTTTCTCATTCACAAAATAGGATTTCAGTTTCTGCGTATTTCCTTCTTTATCAATCGCAATCCTGTCTCCTGCCCGTCTGTTGCGTACAAAGACGTTCTCTTTTATTATATCATAATCGAACCATTTCGTGTATGTTTTTTTCGGAATCCCCTCAAGTCCCTGGGTGAACGGAAATTTTCTGCAAGAAACCTTCCAATCTCCATACTCAACTCTCCATTCCTCTGTTTCATTTACATTCGGGATACATACAATTTTGACTTCGTTTCCCATTTCTGTACCATTGGTCTTCGTCTCATTTCCAAGAGTCAAATCAATTCCCTCATATGTCCGTACCGCACGCATTTTATAAGGAAGATCAATTTTTCTGCCCGTCTGCTTATCCAGCAACTCTCTGATTTGAACTACATGAACCTCATCCAGATCCTTTTCTTTTTTACTAAGACAAACCATTGCCTGTCTTAATACCATTCTGCCGATCAGCTCATCCTGTTTACGGAACTCCTGCTCAGAAATATGGATTTTCCCCCGCTCCTCTTTCACGCACTTCCGATACGCTTCCCTCATCCGGCGTTCCAGATATTCCTGCACCTCTCGAAGCTGCTCCATAGCCCCATTAATATGTTCTACCGTTTTTGAATTAATGTTCTCTGTAAAATATGGGATGACATGGTTTCTTATCTTGTTTCTTGTATAAGTATCTTCCAGATTTGTTGCATCCATACAATAAAGGATTCCTTTTTTCTCCAAAAATTCTTCTATCTCCATCCGGTTCACACAAAGAAGCGGACGAATGTAATCTCCCTTTACAGGGCAGATCCCTCCAAGTCCTTTCATCTTGCTTCCTCTGGCGAGATGTAGAAAAAATGTCTCTGCATTGTCATCCTGGTGGTGTGCCAGTGCAATTCTGGTACCACCATATTTGATTGCTGTTTCACGAAACGCTTTTCTTCGTAGCTCTCTTCCGGCTTCTTCTTCGGAAAGTTTTTCCTTTCTTGCATATTCCGGGACGTTCACATGAAATACTTCGCAAGTAAGCCCCAGCTTCCTGCAGATGTCTCGCACGTACTCCTCATCCGCATCTGCTGCTTCACCGCGGATCCCATGATTCACATGAACGATAACAAGATCAAATTCCATACTCTTTCTCAATTCTTCCAGCACAAAAAGAAGGCACATTGAGTCTGCACCTCCCGAAACACCTGCTATCACGGTATCCCCCGCTGTCAGCATATGCCACTTTTCCATAAACTTTTTTATTCTATTCAGCATCATGATTTTCCTTTTGTACGATTTTCTTTCTTCGTATCATTAGAGTAACACATCTCCCAGATTCCTGCCACCAAAACTGTCATGTCATCTTTCGGTTCACCGTTTGTCAGTTCCAGGACACTTTGCAGAATATAATGGGCCAATTCTTTCGGATTTTCAAGCGATGTTCCTCCGATGATCAGATCCAGCAATTGCTCCTGCTCTCCCGAAGGCAGTGCATCCAGGATTCCATCCGTGACCATCACAACAACATCACCCGATTCCAGATTTCTTCTGAATTCTCCGCTTTGCTGATTCGGCACTACGCCGAGCGGAAGATTTTCAGAATAGATATGCTCCATTCCTTCCCTTTTCCGTATAAACGTAGGTGCAGCGCCAGCTTTTATAAATTCACATTCCCCACTGTACAGATCAAAAACACTCATATCCACAGTAGAAAAACATACTTCTTCTCTTCCCATGACCAGTGCTGTATTCATCATAGACAGTGCCGTCTGTCTGGGAAATCCCGCCTTCAGCAATTCTTCCAACATATCTACGATCATCGCACTTTCTCTGGAAGCACGTTCTCCGGATCCCATCCCATCAGAAAGAATTGCCGCCTCCTGACCACCGGGCAACCTCGTCATCAGGTAACTGTCTCCCGAAATCTTCTGACATCCTTTTCCGATTTTTGCGATGCCTTGCATCGTATAATATCCCGGTCCTTCTACACAAACTACCGTACAGTATTCCTGACTCATCACCGGCCTTTCCTCGCTGGCAGGACACATTTTCCGTCCGACACAGTCCGAAAGTATCTCTGACAGTTTTTTCGTTGTCATACATACCCCTTTTTCTGTTTTCCCCGTAATATGAATCTCATATCGTCCCTGCGGATTCACAAAAAATACAGAGCTCAGCATCCTGACTCCTGATCTTTTCAGGTGCATCTTCAGCTTTTTTTCCAATGGCGGATCCTGAAAAATACTTGCATCCAGTTCCCTGGTCGCATGCTGTATCATCTGGGCGAACGTATCCAGTTGGACTGCGCATCCTTCCCGGTTTAAGATCATTTTATTGTTCCAAATCAGTGTTTTCTTTGCTTCCTGAAACACATCCAGAATAGTCCTGAGAAAACGAGGCGCCTGAATACAGCTTTTCTGAAGTTTTCGTTTCATCTCTACATTCAGTTCAGTACCGTATTTTTCCACCGCACAAAGCAATTCATAAATGAGCAGATCGATCTGTTCCCTGTTCTGTCCGGTACAATGCTCCCTCCGCTCACAGGAACCGCACACCCGATCCTCTATCTGTCTGATCATTTCCTGAACTTCCTCAGCACTGAAACCTTCCCTGGTTCCTTCCATTTTCAGAAATGTATCCGCCAGATGTCTAAGGGACTTGGCAAACTTGTCCGCCTGCGTTACATACGGACTTTGCATCACCGTCACTTCGTTTCTGTTTTCTCCCATCTGCCTGCCTCCCTTACTATAATACAAAGAGCTCTGGAATCTCTTCCAAAGCTCATCATTCGTGAATACGTCATCAATTAGCCGCCTTAAACAGGATCTCATTCTGCTTAATCAATCCCAGCTTCTCTTTCGCAACATCTTCAATATATTCATCTGTTCCCACATATTCTTTCAGTTTATCAATCTCTTCCGAGCGATCCTTCTCATCATCCAGCTGTGCCATAAGTTCTGCTTCCTGAGCCATGTATTCTTTGTTTCTCGCCTGCAACGCCATTCCATGAATAACAATTACTGCGCTGAGCATCACAATAATACTGCTGATTGCCAACACACTTCTCTTATGATTCTGAAGCCTGCTCTTCGAACGTCCTTTCCGGATCTTCCGATTCTTCTGCTTTAAGCTTCCCATTATATATACTCACCCTTTACTGTTGTTTCCAACCGGTATATTCCCTATTATTACTTATATAAAATCCACAATTGTAAAATAATATTATCTTTTTTCCCCAGATTTATCAATAGTTTTTCCGTTTTTTTTCTCCATCAAATCAGATAATTTTTGATCGATTTTTTTTGTAAAAGCAACGAAAAAGTGCATCAAAATCGCCCCAATCACAACACCTAGTACAAAATACCACCTTATCTCACCATTACTTGTGTGGTAAATTTGCACAAAAAAGTACTGTGATACAAAAATCCAATATATGAAATCTTCTATGTTGATCACCCATAATGCATGGCGAAAAATCCTTCTCAGCACCCTAAGACTTAAATATACAGCAGTCACAAAAACTCCGGTTATGATTGCGTGAAGGAACACCAAAAACTCTTTTTCAATTCCCAACATATTCGGTTACCGGAAAAGTTTTGTCAAAAAATTTTCACCTTGTTTTCCTGCCGAATTAATATTGGAATATGCCACACTGTCAATATTCCCCGACAAATCCACCTCGCCCTTTTCCAGGCTTAAACGGTTCACATGCATGTCCGTTCCTTTCACCATAAGCATACCCTGATCCGTTTCCAGCAGGATTTCATTTAGGTCAAACGACAATACATCCAGAACTCCCGTCACCATACTGGTTTTTCTGTTGTTGATTACAAGCTTATGATTGTGCGTTTTCGGCATCTTACTTTCTTCCACCACTACCCCCAACCTTTCCATCTATGATACATGCGGATCCCTCCGCGCATTCACCCATGATCCGGATATGTTCCGGTCATTCAGTGCCTTGATATCATTTTATGAATGTATGGGATAATATATGTTAAAAACTTTATAGAATTACAGGTATCGGAACAACTCGGCAGCTTCGTCCTTCTTTGTAGTTTCCTTTAGCTCAAGCACTTCCACTTTTACAGTCTTTGTTCCGAACTGAATCTCAATAATGTCCCCTTTTTTCACTTTAACGGATGCCTTTGCTACCGTACCGTTCACCATAACTCTTCCGGCATCACATGCCTCATTTGCCACAGTCCTGCGCTTGATCAGGCGCGATACCTTCAAAAACTTATCTAATCTCATATCATTATTTCTCCTACAAAAATAGAGAGCGGCCAGCGCTCTCTATTTACATTCATCAATCCAAAACCAATTATGCGTTTACAGCATCTTTCAAAGCTTTTCCTGCTTTAAACTTCGGCGCTTTGCAGGCATCAATCTTCATGGTCATACCGGTCTGAGGATTTCTTCCTTCTCTTGCAGCTCTTTCACTTACCTCAAATGTTCCAAAACCTACCAACTGAACTTTTTCCCCTTTTTTCAGTTCTTCTGTAACTACATCAACAAAAGCTTTTAACACTTTTTCTGCATCTTTTTTAGAAACCTCTCCCTGCTCTGCCACTGCTGCCACTAATTCTGTTTTGTTCATGAATATTTCCTCCTGTATCATAATCACTCGAATACCAACTGTATTCTACCTCGTACTAAAGGCTGACTGCGTCCTTGCAGAATGCCCTATGTAAAGTTATATCGGGTTTTAAAGCCTTTGTCAAGCCTAAATCCTTCTTAGGAACACCGAAATACAATTCTTTCCGGACAAACTGTTTTCTACAACATTTGATCCACCATAGCAAGCACTGCTTTTCCAAGTTCTTCTGATTTGGAATCTGCATCCTCAAGAGAAGTTCCCTTAATTCCGTAATAGAATTTTACTTTCGGTTCCGTTCCTGACGGGCGAACACATACCCATGCATCATCATTCAGTTCATAATAAAGAACGTTGGACTTCGGAAGGCCTGTCGGTGTTACTTCGCCGGTTGCCAGATCTTTGATTGTATCTGCCTGATAATCTCTTGCCTTCTGCACCTTGTAAGCACCGATCTCAGCCGGCGGATTATTGCGCAGTGTCTGCAGGATGTTCTGGATCTTTTCAAGTCCTTCAATTCCCTTCATGGTGATTGACTTGATATCATCCTTGTAATAACCATATTTCTCGTACATTGCAACCATTGCATCCCATAATGTCATATCTTTTGTCTTATAGTAAGCTGCTGCTTCGCAAAGAGCCATTGTTGCTACGATTGCATCTTTATCTCTTGCATGTGTTCCGATCAGACATCCATAGCTTTCCTCAAATCCAAAAAGATATTCACCCTTTCCACTTGTTTCAAATCCAAGAATCTGCTGTCCGATATATTTGAAACCTGTCAGGACTTCGATCAGTCCTACATTATATCCTTTTGCAATGGCATCCGCCAGATTGGAAGTAACGATCGTCTTGATCAGGTATCCGTCTTCCGGAAGGCCTTTCAAGGCTTTCTTCTGTCCAATCTCGTAATCAGCGAGCAGACATCCTGACATATTTCCTGTTAATGTATGGTATACGCCGTCTTTATCTTTTACACGCACTCCAAGTCGGTCTGCATCCGGATCTGTTGCAAGTACCAGATCGGCATCTACCTCTTTTGCAAGCTTAAGTCCAAGTTCAAATGCTTCTTCTGCTTCCGGATTCGGATAAGAAACGGTCGGGAATTCTCCATCCGGGAGTTCCTGTTCTTTCACAACATATACATTTTCAAAGCCAAGTTCCTTAAGTACACGTCTGGCAGGTATATTTCCGGTTCCGTGAAGAGGGCTGTATACGATCTTCAGATCCTTACCCACTGCATCAATCGCATCCTGATGCAGTACCTGCTCTTTTAATCTGGAAATATAT
This sequence comes from Bariatricus sp. HCP28S3_F11, assembly GCF_052065395.1. Classification (NCBI taxonomy): domain Bacteria; kingdom Bacillati; phylum Bacillota; class Clostridia; order Lachnospirales; family Lachnospiraceae; genus Bariatricus; species Bariatricus sp. HCP28S3_F11. The sequence goes on from NZ_JBQHUC010000010.1 coordinate 80,251, forward strand.
GCGTCATCAATAGCCTGTCCAATCACTTCATAGAGACCGGCCGCTTTCGCTTCTTCCAGTCCCATCGTCTTCATCGTTGTATAATCGGTAACAGCAAGAACCTCATCCATGATACCTTTATCATGCGGAGGAGTAATCTGTGCTCCATCTTCCCAATATACTTTATATCCGTTATATTCCGGCGGATTGTGGCTGGCCGTAATGTTGATACCGGCAATACACTTCAGTTCACGCACTGCAAAAGACAGTTCCGGTGTCGGGCGAAGTGATTCGAATACATATGCTTTGATTCCGTTCGCTGCCAGACAAAGTGCTGCTTCATCTGCGAATTCCGGGGACATACGGCGTGAGTCGTAAGCGATCGCCACTCCGCGTTCCTTCGCACCTGCTTTGATGATATAGTTCGCAAGTCCCTGTGTTGCCTTTCTAACAGTGTAAATATTCATGCGGTTCGTTCCGGCTCCGATCACACCACGGAGTCCTGCTGTACCAAACTCCAGATCTTTGTAAAAGCGCTCCTTGATTTCCCCATCATTATCAGCAATTGCTTTCAGTTCTGCCTGTGTGTCCGCGTCAAAATACGGGTTAGTACACCATTCTTCGTATCTCTTTACATATTCTTCCATCTCTTTTTTGTACCTCCATTTGTTCTGAGTACATTTCTCCCTCAAGGGCACATTCTGGTACTCGCTTTATCCCTATTATACACTACTTGGCTATAAATGAAAAGCAAATATATTCGATAAAAAGCGCTTCTTTTCCTCATTCTGGCGAATTGCCGTCCTCAGTTTTTCAACATTTTTCTCCGGAATCCATGCTTTATTCGAGTGGTAATACAAATTCACAATTTTCCAGAACTTCTCCGGGTAAGCGAGCCTCACTGCAAGATAATCCCTTTCTTTTTTCCCGAGTGTTATTTCCGCATCGTACATTCGCAGCATTTTATAACCGAGACGCTCATCATACCTGTATTTCTCCATTGTTTTTCTCAGGAAATAATAAAAATCATCCAACTGGAGTTCTCTGTGCGCACGGTCAAATCCGGTAACTGCCAATCCCTCTTTGCAAAATAGCAGATTATGATAATTGTAGTCTCCGTGAACCCAGGTCCCTTTCTCCTGTGCCTCCTGCCATAACCGTCGGTATCCGGTCTCTTTCAGATGCTCGTTCGCCCCTTCTGCCCATTCGTACATCCGGTCACAGCCTTTCAGGAATTCCGTCTCAAATGCTCCTTTGACACTTCTTTGGCAAATGAACGTACGCACCTTCCGCAGTTCCCGGTTATGCCGCCTGAATTCCTCTTCCAGCGGAAAACTGATTTCGGCTCCCGTTGTGTCCTCACCGGGTATCCGCATCAGTTTGTGCAGCTTTGCCAGGTATTTCGTTCCCTCCAGCAGCTCCGCTTCTCGGCGTACATCGCATTCTCTCCCCTGGAACCATCGTCTTACCATATACCCGGTTCCGTCATCAGCCGTCGTAATATACGCTCCCTCTTTGTTTGCCAGTGGCATATCCACCATACAGATTCCGCTTTCATTCAGCGTTTTGTACAGTTCGATGAGCACGGGCAGCCTTTTCGGTGCAATATATACTTCTTTTAAAAGAAACAGCCCGCGATCCGTATCGCACAAAACAGCACCCCTGATTCTGTGGGTGCTGTTTACTTCCATCTGGTATTGTTCTAAGACACTAATCCCATAATCTTTCATGGCATCCCCCTGCACGTTTCGTTTTCATGTCTTTCTAGTGTATGCCCCGAGATACCATTTTTAGAAGAACTTTCTTCTCATTCTTTTCAGGATCATCAATCACTTCTTTTAAAAGCGTTTCCAACATCTCGCCGATCTGGGGCCCCGGTTCCATTCCCGCCTCGATCAGATCACGTCCCGTCACGGCAAGGCCCTTCAGCGATACACACTGTTTCAATTCCAGAATTTCTTTATATAATTTTTCTATCTGCTCAAGATTTTCTATCTTCTTCGTCTTCTGATACTCACTTTGTCCGGCAATATCGGCACGCTGCACCAACAGATAATACGGGAATAAGTCCTCTCCGATCCTGTTCATTGCACGCCGCACATATTTCGAAGCAGCCGGCATTCTGTAATCATGAAAACGCACCAGCTTGCTTACCTTTCTTATAGTATCATTATCAAACTTGAGGCGCTGCAGAATCCTTCTTGCGATCTCTTCACTGACACATACATGTCCCCTGAAATGTGCGACCCCTTTCTCATCGATCGATTTCGTCGCCGGTTTTCCCATGTCATGAAAAAGCATGGTAAGCCGCAGTACCTTCTCAGGCGCAATGTTCATCATCGTATGGATCGTATGCTCGCCGACATGATAGCAGTGATGAAGATTCTCCTGCTCTGTTACCATCATAACGTCGAATTCCGGGAGAATCACGGATGTGATACCAAGTTCATATGCCAGCCGGATGCGCTCCGGGTGCGGAGATACCAGCAATTTGACGAGTTCCACCTGTATACGCTCGGCACTGATATTTCTTAAATTCGATGCCAGATCGCTGATTGCCTCCCGGGTCTTCTCTTCAATGTCAAATCCAAGCTGAGCGGAAAACCTCACTGCGCGGAGAATCCGAAGCGCGTCTTCCGAGAAACGTTCCCCTGCATTCCCCACACATCGGATCACTTTCTGATCCAGATCCTGCAGACCGTCAAAAATATCTACCAGCCCGGCCTCCTCATTATATGCCATGGCATTGATCGTAAAATCCCGCCGTTTCAGATCTTCTTCCAGACTGCGTGTAAACTGAACTTCTTTGGGATGTCTGCTGTCTTCATATTTACCGTCTATCCGATAAGTCGTCACTTCAAAGCCTTCTTTCTCCAGAAGTACCGTGATCGTCCCATGTTCAATTCCGGTATCAAAGGTACGTTCAAACAACGCCTTTGTTTCCAAAGGCGTTGCTGATGTTGTTATATCCCAGTCCTGCGGATCCCGTCCGAGGATACTGTCCCTGACACAGCCTCCTACGGCATATGCCTCGTACCCGTGATCCTGTAAAGTTGTAATAATATGATGCACCTTGTCAGGTAATTGAATCTTCATATTTCTTTACATTCACCTGTTCTTTATACTATCTTAATATGCCTTGCCGAAATAAACCATATGTTTCGCAGGTTTACCGCAATAAATACATGTGTCACTGATCGGATCTTCTTTGCAGATGCATCTTGAAGATGCGCCGCCGGTCTCGTATTTGATCTCGCCCTCGCACTCTTCGCTTCCGCACCACATTGCTTTGATGAATCCACGGTTTTCATTGAATTTCTCTTTCATTTCATCCATGGTCACCGCTGTATCAATATGGCTGTCAAGGAATGCTTTTGCCCGGTCATACATGTCTTTCTGGATCGTTTCCAGAATTTCTCCGAGTCTGGTTGCAATTTCATCGATCGGAACAATAATCTTCTCACGTGTATCGCGGCGTACAACGACAACCTGTCCCTGATCGATGTCTTTCGGTCCGATTTCAATACGGGTCGGAATTCCAAGCATTTCCTGCTCACTGAATTTCCATCCCGGGCTCTTCTCGGAATCATCGATCTTCACGCTGTAGCCGGCTTTCGCTAATGTATCAACCAGTTCATTCGCTTTCTCGAGTACACCTTCCTTATGCTGTGCGATCGGAATCACTCTCGTCTGAACCGGAGCAATTCTCGGAGGCAGTACGAGTCCGCTGTCATCACCGTGTACCATGATGATCGCACCGATAATACGTGTGGAAAGTCCCCATGAAGTCTCATATACACTGTGAAGTTCATTATTCTTATCCAGATACTTGATGTCAAATGCATCCGGGAAGCCGCTTCCGAAGAAATGGCTGGTTGCAGACTGAAGTGCCTTTCCGTCATGCATCAAAGCTTCTACCGTATAGGTGTCCTGAGCACCTGCGAATTTCTCGCTCTCTGTCTTAGGACCGGATACAAACGGAATCGCCAGAGAATCCCGGATAAACTCCTGATATACTCTGAGCATAGTAAGTGTTCTTTCCTCAGCCTCCTCATAAGTCGCATGAATCGTATGGCCTTCCTGCCATAAAAACTCTCTGGAGCGAAGGAACGGTCTGGTTGTCTTCTCCCATCGAAGTACAGAGCACCACTGATTCCATACCTTCGGCAGATCACGGTAGGACTGTACGGTTCTTGACCACAGATCGCAGAACAGCGTCTCGGATGTAGGACGAATACACATCTTCTCCTGAAGGCGTTCCATTCCACCCTTGGTTACCCATGCCACTTCCGGAGCAAATCCTTCGATATGATCACTTTCTTTCTGCAGAAGATTCTCCGGAATCAATACAGGAAGATACACATTCTCCACACCTGTATCCTTAAATCTCTTATCCAGATCAGCCTGAATCTTTTCCCAGATCGCATATCCGTTCGGTAAATAATTCAGACATCCTTTCACGCTGGAGTAATCGCAAAGTTTCGCTTCGCGGACTACATCCGTGTACCACTGCGCGAAATCTACATCCCGCGAAGTAATTGATTCTACAAATTTCTTTTCTTTTGCCATGTCAAACCTCTCCTCTTCTATTTTTTGATCTGTTTCAGGGGTGCAGTATAACTGGCATTCAAGATAAAAACGCCGGTTCTCCCGCCCCTGACAAAAGGGACCGGAAAACCGGCGGTACCACCCTGATTAACCGTCTTACATGGTAAAACAGTTCACTTCATTTCCCGTTAACGCCGAGTGCGCTGTATTTTCATACAGGGACTCCAAGGCAGGTTCTATATCTTCCATGCAGCTTCCTTGCACCGGACGGAAACCTCTCTGTGCCACTTCCAATATATACTAATCCTCTTCACGGTCCACGTGTCTATTATTTCTTTTCAGATACTAAGGATTTTAATTGAGATTTCTGCATTTGTCAACCCGTCTTTGATATTTCACTGCAGTTATCTCACATAAATATATGCAAAATATACCGCATACAGCATCAGAAAGAGCACACCCTCTCTCTTGGATAATTCTTTACGGCTCTTTGCGCAGATCAACGCAAATACACTGAACACGATCAGTATAATCATATCATATATCGCATCGATATCTACTGTGATCGGACAGATTGCGGAACTTGATCCCAGAATCAAAAGTATATTGAAAATGTTCGAACCGACAACATTTCCCAGCGCGAGATCATTTTCTCCCTTTTTGGCCGCGACCATCGATGTAACAAGTTCCGGCAGGGAAGTACCCATTGCAACGATCGTAAGACCAATAAAAGTCTGGCTCAGTCCAAAGCGAACTGCAATCTCCGTAGCAGAATCAACAACCAGATCTCCTCCCAGAACGATTCCTGCAATTCCGCCAATAATAAAAATTGCACTTTTCGCCGGGCTCAAGACTGCATAATCTTCAGCAGGCATCGCATTTCGCGCTTTTAGTGCCTCCTTAACCTGAAGTACCAGGAAAAGGACAAACATGATAAGAAGAACCACACCGCTGATCCTTCCAAGTACGAATTCCCCCTCTCCTGCAAGGATTTTCCCAAAAGCAAGCTTTGTCGTCATCAAAAGCATTGCTGCCGTAATGAAGATTGAAAACGGAAATTCTTTCTTCAATACACTGTCGGTGGCACGAAGGGGCCTCATCAGGGCGCTGCATCCAAGTACGATCAGAAGATTAAACATATTGGAGCCTAAAACATTACTTACAGCAAGTGAATTCTGCCCTTTCAGTGCCGCGGTTATGCTCACAGAAGCCTCCGGCATGCTGGTACCGAATGCGACAACCGTAAGCCCGATGATGATTGCAGGCACTTTCAGGAGCTTCGCAACACTGGAGCTTCCTTCCACAAAATAGTCTGCTCCTTTAATCAATAATACAAATCCCAGAATCAACAATACATAGACCATATCTTTTCCTCCCATTTTATTTATATTTTGGCGGTGCAAAGTTTCGTGTTTTGAGTCGTTTCCTATGTGACGCAATGCATTTTAGGCAAATAAAAAAGACTTTTTATTGCAAACCCCTGCACCTGTGGCATAAAATTGCAATAAAAGTCTCGCTAATTGACAATACGAACCGGATTATGTTTAAATAATCGTGATGACGATTTCGTATCACACTGATTTCGGCATTTGATGATCTGACAAAACGAATCAATGGAAGCTACTCCCTTTTACTGGAGATAAGTGTAACTTCCTTTTTTTCAAAAGTCAAGCAAAAAAATTCTTCGGAGGAAAATTATGGAACATCTCAATATATTATATGAAGATAAAGACATCATTGTCTGTGACAAACCTGCAGGGATTCCGGTACAGACCCGCAAACTCGGACAGGCTGATATGGAAAGCATTCTGAAAAATCATCTTGCATCCACATCGTCCGGCTCCAGGGCGCCTTATCTGGCCGTGATCCACAGACTGGACCAGCCCGTATCCGGTCTCATGGTTTTTGCTAAAAACCCTAAATCAGCTACTGAACTGAGCCGACAACTAACGGGGAGCGGATTCTGTAAGGACTACCACGCTGTATGCTGTGGCACATTGCCAAATTCCGTCGGGACACTGGTCGATTATCTTGTAAAGGATGGAAAGACCAATACTTCCCGCGTCTGCTCCAAAGATACACCTCAGGCAAAGCGCGCAGAGCTCTCTTATGAAGTCATTGATACGCAGCACATGGAGAATGGCGATACACTGACCACGGTAACTGTGCACCTGAAAACAGGACGGCATCATCAGATCCGCGTACAAATGGCACACGCAGGTGCTCCTCTTTGGGGGGATAATAAATATAATCCGCAATTTGTCCAGACACGAGGATATACTCCTATTTCCCTCAGAGCATATCACCTCAGTTTCCGACATCCTGCAACCGGGAAACAGATGAATTTCACTTTAGAGCAGCCGCAGGGGACTGCCAGTTGATCCGCTTCCTCTTGTCCTTGACATGCCATTTTACCTCCTCTGTCTTTGAAACTCAGTATAAAGAATGCTACATATTAATAAATAGCACAATTAATGCTTTTTTTTGCACTTTCCATGCTTTCGATTTGCACTATCTTGTTTTTTAGTATTTCTTTTGATACATTTATCATATGAAAGTACAAAATACTGATAAGTTTATTGGAAAGGGGAAAATTATGAAAATCTACAAAACCAAAAATTATGATGCTATGAGCCGTACTGCTGCCAATATTATTTCAGCACAGGTAATTCTGAAACCGAACTGTGTTTTAGGGCTTGCTACCGGTTCTTCACCAATCGGGACTTATAAACAATTGGTTGACTGGTACAATAAGGGGGATATCAATTTTTCACAGGTTACTACTGTGAATCTGGATGAATATAAGGGACTTACGCGTGATAATAACCAGAGCTACTACTATTTCATGCATGAGAATCTGTTTGATCATGTAAATATCAAAGCTTCTTATCTTCCGGATGGCACAAAAGAAGACGCCACGGAAGAATGCCGTCATTATGAAGAGATCATCCGTTCCCTGGGAGGAGTGGATCTTCAGCTTCTCGGTCTTGGTCACAACGGACATATCGGATTTAATGAACCGGCTGATCATTTTCCAAAGGAAACCCACTGCGTAGACCTTCAGGAAAGAACCATCGAAGCCAACAAACGCTTTTTCGCATCCATCGATGATGTTCCGCGGCAGGCATACACCATGGGAATCGGCACGATCATGAATGCCCGTAAAATTCTGATTATTGTGAGTGGAGAAGATAAATCGGAAATTGTTCGCGATGCTTTCTTCGGGCCAATCACTCCGCAAGTACCGGCTTCTATCCTTCAGCTCCATCCGGATGTATCACTGGTCGCAGATGAGGCTGCTTTATCCAAAATACCACAGTAACATCTGTTCCATACATTAGAAAGAAGGCTGAATAATAATTATGATTATCAGAAATGCACTTGTTTACAGAGAAGATAAAACATTTTCCAGGCAGGATATTCGAATTACAGATGGAGTGTTTGCGGATATCTGCCCTTCCTTAATACCTGCCGAAACTGAATCCGTTCTGGATGCAGATGGGCTTTATGCCATCCCGGGACTAATCGATATCCATTTCCATGGATGCATGGGACATGATTTTTGTGACGGTACTGTAGAAGCGATTGATGCAATCACTCGCTATGAAGCTTCTTGTGGTGTCACATCCGTCTGTCCTGCAACCATGACGGTGTCCCCGGAATTGCTTGCTCAGGTTATGGATGCAGCACGTACCTATAACGAATCACCTGCCCGTCCGGGACAGTCTTCTCTTGTCGGTATCAACATGGAAGGGCCTTTTATAAGTGAAGCCAAAAAGGGGGCTCAGGCTGCCGAACATATCCGGCTTTGTGACGAAGCGCTTTTCAACAGTCTTCAGGAACGTTCAGGCGGTCTCATCAAGCTGATCGATATTGCCCCGGAAAATGAGGGCGCAATGGAATTCATCGATGCGCTCCACGACAGAGTTACCATTTCTCTGGCACATACTACTGCAGATTATAAGACCGCCAAAGAAGCCTATGACCGTGGTGCCAGACATGCCACCCATCTGTACAATGCCATGCCTCCCTTCACGCACCGTGCTCCGGGAGTCGTCGGTGCCGCTTTCGACAGTCCGCACTGCCGTGCCGAGCTGATCTGTGACGGTGTGCATATCCATCCGTCTGTCGTCAGGGCTACCTTCCGACTGTTTGGCGATGACCGCATGATCCTGATCAGTGACAGCATGCGTGCCGCCGGAATGGAAGACGGTCAGTATACACTTGGCGGACAGGATGTTGCTGTAAAGGGGAAATACGCCACACTTGTCAGCGATGGTGCTCTTGCCGGTTCCGTAACCAATCTGATGGACTGCATGAGAACCGCTGTCAAAGAAATGCAGATCCCTTTGGAAAGTGCCATTGCATGTGCCACCATGAATCCGGCAAAAGCAATCGGAATCTATGACTGTTACGGAAGCATTTCCACCGGAAAGATTGCCAATCTGGTACTTCTGGATCAGGATCTGAATCTCAGGCAAGTCATCATTCACGGATAATTATACCGGATTTCAGACTTTTATAATTCAAGAGCTGTGCCTCATCTGAAGCACAGCTCTTTTTTGCCTTTTATTCTATTTCTCCAGTTCTTCCACAAGCGGAATCACCTCGATCAGGGAATCTACCCGCCGGTAGTAAAGACTCTGAATCTCTTCCGTCGGTTCAACAAGATCCGGCACCATGACCGGAATCATTCCTGCCGCATGAGATGCTCGAATCCCGGCCGGAGCATCCTCCAAAGCAATGCTTTTTGCAGGGCATACCCCGACTGCTTCACAAGCTTTAAGATAGATCTCCGGATCAGGCTTCGCCTTTGTAACCATATCTCCAAATACACATCCGTCGAAATATTTCCATATTCCGGCCTCTGTGAGCAAACGGACAGAGTATTCCCGCCTGGATGAAGTCGCAAGTCCGATCTGAATTCCGCTTTCTTTCGCAAATTTCATCAGTTCGCGAACGCCCTTCTTCATGGCTATCCCTTCCGACTCCGCAATCTCATAGAAAATTTTCCGCGTCAGATTATTGAATTCTTCCATTTGGAAATCTTCACCATATATTCTTTTAAAATACACTTCCCGCTGTTTTACATTAAATCCCAGTGTATGGTAAATCTGTTCCCCGACACGTCCATAACCGAGTTCCGTTCCTGCCTCATTCCAGCTTCGCTGCACCACCCGTTCCGAATCAAAGATCAGACCATCCATGTCAAATATCAGTGCATCCACTCTTCTCATCAGAACTCAATACCCTTGCCCATGGCATCCTTCAAATAAGTGGTGACATCCTCCAGCTTCTCAAGGATCTCTTCTCTCTCTTCCCAATCCTCACCTGACATATCCACATTCACCAGTGCCTGCTTGATTCCCTTTATCTGTTTAATTAAATCTTCTGTCATTGTATACTCCCCTTTCTCGATAACTGTCTCAACATGGAATATCCGGAGCAGGCCTCGAATTCATACCATGCCTACTCTTTATGGTTATATTTTACTATACTCTCAGGGGAATAGACAAGACAGTTCACAAATTCTAAAGAAAACTTAATATTTTGAAGCTATTATTTTACTATTGTTAAAGAAACTCTCCTCAATTTTTGGTTCAGTCCTTGCGTACTACTGCCAGATATGCTATATTTAAGACACAGAAAAGGAACAACCGCCCACAAGGGGTTGACCTCAAAAGTAAATTGGAAATTCATAGAATCGCCACCCTGTCTCGGTCAAAGTTCGGGGTGGTTTTTCTATGCCTTAAAACATTATCTGATAAACGTAAATACGAATGTCAGCAATGCCAGAATGAACATTCCAAAAGCCATCAAGTCCCTGAAGTCAAAAGGTTTCTTGTCCATCAGCACCACCCCCATTCTATGTAGAATAGAGGTCAGCCACCCTGCAACACGGTTGTTCTTGGTGGAAGTGTATCATATTCCGATCCGCATTTCAACAGACTGCTGCCATCTTGTAAATCTTTGTATACTATTACATAAATGCACATTCTTCCCGATACGGTAAAGAGTTTATATAAAACTTAATATTTTAGCAAATCACAAAGCACATTCTTACCATCTTGTGGTATAATGGCAACAGCGACAAAATAATAAGGGGAACTATTTCAGTGGATGAGAACAAATTAGAAGCCAAATTATTAAAAATCAAAGCTCTTGCCGAGCGCGGAGAAGGCGGAGAGCGGGAATCTGCAATCAAGCTTTATCAGAAATTATTAAAAAAATACGATATTGATGAAGAGTCCCTGCAGAAGGACACACTGAGTAAGCACTGGTTTACATATGAAAGTGATATTGAAGAGAACCTTCTGGTTCAGATTTTCTATATGGTAACAGGGGATCCGGAATATTTCCGCCGCCAGAGCCGCACCCACGGCAGTCAATGCGGATGCATTTGTACGAATTTTGAAAAAACAGAAATCAAATTCTACTTTGAATTCTACAAGGATGCGCTTCAGCAGGAACTCGAAGCCTTTCTCATGGCATTTAAGCTTAAGAATCATCTGTTTCCGGACGAAAGTGCACGCTGCTTTGTACCGGAAGAGGCCGAAGAAGAAACCGAAATAACGGATATTCTTCTGAAAGCTCAGAAGATCGCTGAGGATATCGACAAATCCAGCCCGGTCCGCATGCTCTCGGGAACGGTTACGGAACCGGAACCCGACAATTCTATTGACTGATAATCGGAATGTTCATAAAAAATACCAGGACGTTTCAAACGTTTCCTGGTATTTTTCTATTTATTCGTCTATGCACATTCCATTTTCTCTTCCCGTACATTCGCATTTGTTTCTTGTCTTTCTCCTCTGCGGCGCATTCCCGCAAAAACAGAACCGGACATATTATGCCACACGCTGAAAATCGCCCCCGGCAAAGTTGCAAGCGGATTCGCCGCAAAATTGACTGTCGCAAGTGAAACCGCAAGTCCGCTGTTCTGCATCCCCACTTCGATGGCGATCGCAGTCGCTTTATCATACGGTACCTTCAGGAACTTAGCCGCCGCCAATCCGATTCCCATTCCGCACAGATTATGAAGGATTACGACTCCCAGAACCAGTATGCCGCAGCTGATGATCTTATCTGCATTCACCGCGACGATTCCTGAAATGATCATCACAATGGATACCACCGATATCAGGGGCAGAATCTCAGATATCTTCTGAATCTGTTTTCCCAGAATACTTCGGATCAGGATTCCGAGAAGAACCGGAACCAGAATCACCTTCACAACCGAAAGGACCATTGCAATGAAGGAGACCTCTACCCATGCGCCGGCAAGCACGTACGCTAAAGATGGTGTTGCAAGCGGTGCAACAAGTGTCGATACAATCGTCATTCCAACCGACAATGCCACATCCCCTCCTGCAATATATGTAATCACATTACTCGCAGTCCCGCCCGGACAGCATCCCACCATAATCACTCCCAGCGCCAGATCTTCCGGTAATTTCAACACAACTGCAAGGATCCACGCCAGGAACGGTATGACCGTATACTGTGCCAGACATCCGATGAGTATTTCTTTCGGTCTGGAAAATACGACCTGAAAATCTCCCATTTTTATTGTGAGTCCCATTCCAAACATGGCAATCCCGAGGAACATGGATGTATAATTTGTCGTCCACGCAAATCCGTCACGCCAAAAGAAAGCCAGCACAGAAAAAATAATGATGATCACTCCGATGTATTTCGTAAGAAAGGAACTGATTTTCCCGATTTTTTTCATCATTTTATACATCGCCTACACCTCGTAACTGAAATTATCGATCAGTCTCGTTTTACCGATGTAGACAGCCATCGCCACCAGGACATCCTTCTCTACCCGCTCCACCGGCTGCATCCAACAGATCTTCATCTACTGTGATACTTCCCACATAATCCAGTTCAGCCTGCTTAACAGTCGCACGATGTATCTTCCCTTTAAGCATTTCTACTGTCATCTTCAACTTCCTTTCCCAAATCATTTCGGCATGAAAATCACAGTGAATCAGACAGAGTATAGCTTCCTTGGAATACTATCTCCGCAGGTATTATAGCACCCTGACATTTCATCTTGCAACAACGAATCCGTATATTTTTTGCTGCCCCTTTTACATCGTGGCTCATGTACGCTCCCGGCACGTAGCCCGCAGTAAATACCGGCTACTGTGTGAAAAACAACTTACATCTCTTCATCCCCGCCATGCCGCAAAAACAGAATTTTTTTCCCGGAACTGCAGGACAGTTCCATACATTCTCCCAATCCATATACAACATGGCTGATCACAAATTCTCCGTCATTTATAAAGATTTCAATCAGATTTTTATCAACGAAAATCTCAAGTTCACACCTTCCGGATACATCCGGACTTTTGCCAATCAGCGAACAGCTTTTCATTCCTGCAAAAACAATGCTTCTGTCTGTATGTACCGCACCATTTTCCATCCAGATACGGTACCCTCCGATATTCAGGATTTCTCCCTCCTCCAGATTCATTTTCAGACAGAAAGGACGAGAATAATCCAATTTCTCCGGAATCGGTGTTTCTTGATTAAAATATGCTCTTACTTCCGGATGAACCCGGAAAAAGATATGTCCGTTTTCCACATCTATGACTCTTGGCTGACACATCATCCCATTCCACTCCATACCGTTTTTTTCTTTCACTGCCTGTGGCATACGCATCCATCCTATCATCACTCTCCGGCCATCTTTATCAAGATTGGTCTGCGGTGCATAGAGATCCATTCCATAATCCATATACTTGCACTCTCCCGAAATGGACAGTTCACATTTCCCCGGCTCAAATACAGCCGGGGCACAGATTGCGTGACTTTCATACCCTTCTTCCGGATCTCCGATATACATCGCCGAACCTTCAAACACCCAGTCATCTCCCACTCTGAAAATATCCGGGCATTCCAGGATCTTTCCGAATCTGCCATCCAGCATCTGATTCGCAAAATCCCAGTGTATCCCGTCCTTACTGGTATAGATCACAAGCCTACCAGTCTCTTCCCTGAAGGTACTTCCGAGCGCCATATAATACGTGTCTCCTTCTTTCCATACCTTCGGATCTCTCGTATGTGCGGCGTGTGCCTGTGCATCATCATGGTTTACAGGTATGATCTGCATTTTCTCTTTCCAGTTATCAAAATGCACTGCATCCTCAGAAATCACCAGAGCCTGGCTGGTCTCAAATTTTCCGTTCTTTGCCATATGGATATTTTCACTTTCCGCTTCCAGATATTTTACAGCAGAATAGTACAAATACAGCTTTCCATCCACTTCCAGCGCACTGCCGGAGAACACACCATTCTGATCGTATTCTTTCGTCGGAAACAACGCAATGCCCTGATGTTCCCAATGGACGAGGTCTTCACTCACCGCATGCCCCCAGTGCATGGTTCCCCACACAGGAGCATACGGGAAATGCTGATAGAACAAATGGTATTTTCCTTTGTAATATATAAATCCGTTCGGATCGTTGATCCAGTTTCCCGGAGCTTTTAAATGCAATACATTTCTCATCATATTCAAGCCATCCTTTTATTTTACTGCACCTGCTACCACTCCGCCGATGATCTGTTTCTGAAGGATAATATAAAGGACCAGAATCGGGATCACACAAAGCAGCAGTCCTGCCATAATTGTACCATAATCCGCAGAATAGGTTCCGTAAAAACTGTACGTTGAAAGCGGCAGCGTCAACAGCTTCTTATCTGTCAGAACCAGCGACGGCAGCAGGAAGTCATTCCAGAAAGCCATAGAATTCAGGATGACCATCGTGGAAATAATCGGCTTAAGAAGCGGGAGTACGACCTTAAAGAAGGTCTGTGAATGTGTACATCCGTCAATGTAAGCCGCTTCTTCCAGTGCAATCGGAATATTTCCTTTGATAAATCCGTGGAACATGAATACTGACATTGCCATTGAAAATCCTATATGCAGGAAGATCAAGGTTGCCCGGTGATTCAGAATATTCAGTGTGCCTCCGTAAATACTAACCAACGGAATCATAAGTGCCTGGAACGGAATGATCATGGAAGCCACCATCAGGGCAAATGTAATTTTTGAGATCACATTGTTATTTCGAACGATATAATACGCAAGCATTGCCGCAAACAGCGTCACAAGCAGAGTTGCCGAAACCGTCACGATCAGCGAATTCTTGAATGCGTTCAAGAAATCCATCTGTGTAAATGCTTTTACAAAATTGTCAAATGACAGGCCTTTGATTGTAAACAACCATGAAAACGGGCTCTTGATAATGTCTCTCTTCTGTTTCAGGGAGTTGATCACTACCATCAAAAACGGGAACATGTACGCTGCAAAAATAATGATAAGTCCCAGCATCGCAAGCATATCTGCTGCTTTTTTCTTATTTCCTCCAACTTTTGTCTGCTTCATTATGCTTCCACCTCCTGCTTCTTCGTCATGTATACCTGAATTCCACTGATACAAGCCACAATCACAAATAATATCAACGCTTCCGCCTGACCTACACCAAACTGTCTGGATGTAAATGCCTTCTCATACACGTGCATTGCCGCCATCTCTGTTGTTCCGTAAGGCGCGCCTGCTGTCAATGACAGGTTCACATCGTAAACCATAAATGCACGTGATAATGTCAGGAACAGGCAAATCGTAACCGATGACATCATAAGTGGCATGATAATACTTTTTAATTTCACAAATCCGGAAGCTCCATCAATCTGTGCCGCTTCCATCACGTCCTCACTGAGTCCCATAAATCCTGCCACATAGATCAGGATCATATATCCAGAAAGCTGCCAAACAGACACCAGCACCAACGCCGCAAACGCCTTGTCCGGATCTGACAGCCATGACACCTCGAACAATTTCCATCCGGTCGTCTCCCCAATACTTACGAATACTCTGGAAAATACAAACTGCCAGATATAACCAAGTACGATACCTCCGATCAGGTTTGGCGTAAAGAATCCGGCCCGGAAGAAATTCTGACCTTTCATTCCTCTGGTCAAAAGATACGCGATTCCAAAGGCGAGTACATTTACCAGCAATACCACCACAATCACATATTTGAAGGTCAGAAGCAGGGATGTCCAGAACTGACCGTCTCTCATCACTCCTGCGAAATTCTTAAGCCCCACAAAATTTTTAACCTTTGATACACCATTCCAGTCTGTCAGCGTAAGGTAAACACCATATACAAACGGAACAATCACAACTGCCACGAAGCAAAACAGCCCCGGTAACGCAAACATACAGAAATCTTTTCCTTTATTATTTGATTCCATAACTCCATCCCTTTCTTATTCCTGTTCATCCCAGTAATCTTGAATTGACTCAATCAGTTCTTCCCTGTCACTGCGGCCCGCGAGATATTTCTGCATTGCAGATCCCAGAATAGACCAGTGATCATTCATCACCTGTTTGGACGGAGAAGCCTGAATCCTGCAGTTCACGAAATCATCCGGATCATTGTTCATAAAATACGGGAGGAAACCATATTCATCCTCAGTTTCCGCTCCGGCTTCCTCAAGATTCGGCCAAGCCCAGTTTCCGTTGAACCAGAAAGCCGTTTTTCCGTCTGCCAGGTCAATTGCCATCTCATCGTAGTCTGCTCCCAGCGGATCACCCTTTGCCACGTTATATTTCTTCAGGACATCGAACATATCCAGTAATTCATAAACGCGATCGTAAGATTCAACTTTCAAATCTCCGTTTTTCAATTCTTCAATTATCTTCGCCGCACCCTCAGAAGTGCCGTCATAGGTCTCATATATGTACTGGAGATGGTGTGCCCCCAGTGACCAGTCTTCCTTTGCAAGGGAAACAGGCTTTTCGATTCCCGCATCCACCAGTCTGTCGAGCAATCCAACAAACTCATCCAGAGTGGTAACGGATTTCGGATCGAATTCTTCTCCCAATGCACCTTCAATCACTTTCTTATTGTAGATCAGACCTCTTCCTTCAATACAAAGTGGGAAGCTGTATACTTTTCCGTTAATCCTTGTCAAATACTCTTCCGCTTCCGCAGTCCACGGTTCTTCTGTCAGATCCGCCGCTTTCTCCTCAGCAAGCGCAATCACATCTGTGGTATCCAGGATCGCCAGTGTAGGCGGATTTCCTGAGTTATAAAGGCTGACCATCTTCGTATAGGGTGAATCTCCGTCCGTTACCGGCATAACCTCCACATGAACTCCGGATTTCTCTTCAAAAGCCGCTCCCATCTTCTCCAGTGCTACCTGAATCTCCGCTTTCGTATTCAAAAGCGTGATCTCAGTACCCTCAAAAGAGGAGAAAAGGAGGAGGTTATGGGAACCAAGAAAAACGTAACCTTCAGTGACATTGCGGAATATACCCATTTTTCCAAAACAACGATTTCCCGTTATTTCAATAATCCGGATTCGCTCACTCTGGAAAATCAGCAGATTATCGCCGATGCGCTGGAGAAACTGAATTATAAAGAGAATAAAGTAGCCCGAATTCTCGCGAACGGCAAGACAGAATTCATCGGCGTGATCGTACCGGATCTATACCACCACTATTATTCTGAAATGTTGAATCAGATACTCGCTTCATACGAAAAGTTCGGTTACAAATTCCTTGTGTTTATCGGGAACGAACACGAAGAGACAGAACGCTGCTATATTCAGGAACTGATGGCATACAAGATCGAAGGTCTGATTATCATGAGCCATACTATTCCCTCACGGGAACTCGCTTCCCTTCAGATTCCTGTTGTAACCATCGAGAGAGAGGATGAGTTTGTCTCAAGTGTAAACACCGACAACTACATGGATGGCTATCAGGCCACCAGCCTGCTTGCCTGGCACAAATGTGACATACTGATCCACATCAATTCCCCAACTGCAAAGTCCGTTCCGTCCTACGGGCGACTACAGGGATTTCTGGATCTATGCGAAGAGAGACAGTTGAATTACAAGACATATGTCCGGGAAATGGGACACAGCTTCGAAAGTACTTACGATGTACTGTTTTCGATTGTCGAAGAACTTGAGCAAGAGTACCAGGGCATGAAAAAAGGTATCTTTATTTCAAATGATACCCATGCAAATGTACTTCTGAATATTCTGTTCCGGAAATACGGATTCTTGCCGGATGACTATCTGATCATCGGTTTTGACAATTCTCCGATTTCAAGAGAAGCTGTCATGCCAATCAGTACCATCGGCCAGCAGATCAACACCATCGCAGGTGAGGCTGTCAGCCTTTTAGTCGATCAGATGACTGAACGTAAAAAACGCCGTCCACACCTGCAGGAAAAACCGGTTCATAAGATTATTGCACCGATTCTTTTGCGTCGCGAAACTACGGAAAAAGAGTCCGGCTACGCTGAGGCTTTTTGATCTGTGCAATCGGAGAAAGAGCAAGTTATAGAGTGACTAGAGGGGATGAGTTCGCAGTCCCCCTCTATATCATCTCTTTCAACATTTTTATCTCATCCCTATGTCCTGCATCATCCAGCGGTGTTTCCAGATAGAAAGGCAAATCTTTCAGTGCCGGATGTCTCAGTACATTCAACAAAGGTTCCAGTCCAATCTCACCGTTCCCGATCGTTGCATGCCGATCCTTATGCGATTCAAACGGCGTCATACTGTCATTAAGATGAATCGCCCGCAGCAGATCCAGCCCCAGAACTTTATCGAATTCTTCCAGCACACCGTCCAGATTCTTCACGATATCATATCCTGCCGCAAATACATGGCAGGTATCCAGACAGATTCCGATCCGTTCCGGATGATCCACCCCATCTCTGATTGCTTTCAGATGTTCAAATCGATCGCCTATTTCTGTCCCCTTTCCGGTCATCGTCTCCAGAAGCACTGTAATCTTCTCTTTCCCGGTAATCGCCTGATTCAGCCCTGCGATAATATTTTGAATACCGGCCTCCACTCCGATCCCGGTATGGCTTCCCGGATGGAATACCATATTCTCGATTCCAAGTGCATCCATTCTGGCAACATCCTCGCGGATCACGGTGCATGCGAATTCATAAACCTCCGGCTTTGGGCTGGCAAGATTCATCGTATACGGAGCATGTGCAAGAACAGGTCCAAAGTTATTCTCTCTTCGGATTCGTTGAAATTCTGATACTTCTTTCTCCGACGGCACTTTAAAATTCGATCCCCTCGGATTCCGGCTGAAAATCTGCATGGTGTTTGCTTCCATTTTCACTACATTTTTTGCCGTCTTCTCCAGTCCTCCGGCAATGGACATATGCGTTCCTATAATCATCTTTTTTCTCTCTTTCCTGCATATGGTTTTGTATTTCATTCATTCAGTATTTCTATCTTACAGTCCAGTTATTTTCGAGACGCTATATTAATATTGTACCAAGTCGCTAGCGCGACGGCTAGCCCTAAGTACGTGAAACCACTACTTTTTTCAAAAAAAAATAGCAGTTTTTGTGTATATGTTGTATTGTTAAGTTACCACAC
>NZ_JBQHUC010000011.1:0-84540 GCF_052065395.1 Bariatricus sp. HCP28S3_F11
GGATGTGAATGCAGCGATCAATATCCGTGAAGAAGGAAAAAGAATTTTATGCGCATAACTGCGCCTGAAATATGCCCGTAACCGGGCAGAAAAGAACCGCGGGGCACGCGGGGATAGCTTATTGATACTTAGCCCTATCGGGTTATTGAGTAAGAAGCCCCTACTTCAAAGCTTTAGGGCTTAAGTAGTGGGAGCATGTCACATTGCTATGCACTCGGCAGAAAAAGAATACAAAAATCAGAAGCTGTTTTGTAAAAAATGGTCAAAAATACTGGTCAGTATGTATAAAGTTTGTTACAATAGTAACAGAATGTGAGGCAAGGTGATGTAAATGACCGTTAAGAAGAAAGATCCGCTGAAGAAAAGCTTTGGATATGCATTTGAGGGAATCATGACTTGCATAAAGAAAGAGCGGAATATGAAAATCCACTGTGTTTTTACGGCGCTGGTAGTTCTGGCCGGAATCATTCTGGGAATTTCGGCGACAGAGTGGTGTATCTGCCTGACGCTGTTTGGTCTTGTGATGGCACTGGAACTGGTCAATACTTCGGTGGAAGCAGTGGTTGATCTGGTTACGGAAGAAAGAAAGCCACTGGCAAAGATTGCGAAGGATACGGCGGCGGGCGCTGTTCTGATTGCGGCGATCATGGCTGCGATTGCAGGAGGGATTATTTTTGTGCCGAAGGGACTTGCGTTTCTTGGCATCATTTAACATAGCCGGTGAGGACGGCGGGAAAGGAGAAAAAAGATGGGAAAATTAGGAGAAGGATTAAAGAAGGTTATGCTTGCAGGAGTAGGCGGAGCAGCGATCACTGCTGAGAAATCTGTTGAGATTCTGGATGAGCTGGCTAAAAAGGGCGAGGAAACCGTAGAGCGCGGCAAAGTGATGAATCAGGAGCTTAAGTATAATCTTAAGAAGACGGTGAAGGAAAATATGAATGTTTCGGTGAAGGCTTCGACACCGGAGGAGCTGGATGAGCTTCTTGAAAAGATGACACCGGAGCAGTTGGCACAGCTGAAGGAACGGATCCAGATTATGGAAGGAGACGAGAAGGAAGAAGCGTGTCAGGAGGAAGCATGTGAGTGCGAAAAAGATTCTCCGGAAGAGCCGCAGGAGACGAAAGAAGAGTGCGGAGAACTGAATGAATAGCGAAAGCCGGAATTCGGAGTCAGGCGGATACGGCTCCAGATTAAAAGAGATGACGGCGGTTCTGAAAAAACATGGAATCACCAGAGGAGTTACACCGGAGAAACTGCGGCTGATTCTGGAAGACCTGGGACCGACTTACATCAAACTGGGACAGATTATGTCACTGCATTCGGACATTCTTCCGAAAAAGTATTGTGAGGAACTGATCCATTTACACTCGGAAGTGACACCGATGCTTTTTGAACAGGTGAAAGAGGTCATTGAAGAAGCTTATGGCTTCGGATGGGACGAAGTATTTGCGGACATAGAAGAGGAGCCGCTTGGTTCGGCTTCCATTGCGCAGGTACACAGGGCGGTTTTAAAAAGCGGAGAGCAGGTGGTCGTGAAGGTCCAGCGTAAGGGAATCTACGAGATCATGGCAAGAGATATCGGCCTTCTGCACAAAGCAGTGAAGCTGGTGCCGTCGGCAACGTTGAAAGATATGGTGGATCTGGATATGGTGCTGGACGAGCTGTGGATGGTCGCGCAGGAAGAGATGAATTTCCTTGCGGAGGCGGCCAATATGGAGGAGTTCGCGAAAAAGAATCAGGAAATTGTATTCGTGGAGACGCCACGGCTCTATCGTGAGTACACGACGTCGCATGTTCTGGTAATGGAATATATTGATGGATTTGCCGTTGATGATAAGAAAAACCTGCTTGAAAATGGGTATGATCTGAATGAAATTGGGACGAAACTGGTGGATCATTACATCAAACAGGTCATGGAAGACGGATATTTTCATGCCGACCCGCATCCGGGCAACGTTCGGATCCGAAAGGGCAAGATCGTCTGGATCGATATGGGCATGATGGGACGACTCACGGAAAGGGACCGGGAACTGATCGGAAACGCAATTCAGGGCGTTGCTTTCAACGATATCGGAATGATCCAGGAAGCCGTGCTGGCACTCGGTGATTTTCGGGGAAAACCGGATCAGAGCCGGCTTTATGACGATATTACGAATCTGATGGCGAAGTACGGAACGGCTGAGATGGGCGAAATCGATGTGGCAGAATTGATGCAGGAGTTGATGGAGGTCATGAAGGAGAATCGGATTTCCATGCCTCATGGACTTACAATGCTTGCGAGAGGACTTACCAATATGGAAGGAGTCCTGGCAGAGATCTGCCCGGAGCTCAATATGGTAGAAATTGCGGCGGCGCGTATCAAGGGCAGTTTCTTCGAGAGCGACAGGTGGAAAAAAGAGTTAAAATCAGATGGAAAGCGACTGTATCGCTCACTGAATAAAGCATTTGATATTCCATCTCTGTTGGCGGATATCCTGCAGGGGCATATGAAGGGGCAGACCAAAGTCAATCTGGAACTCCATGTGTCGAAAGATCTGGCATGGCTGCTTCGGAGACTGATCAGAAATATTGTTATGGGACTTTGGGTGATGGCACTTTTGATCAGTTCCAGTATTATCTGTACGACGAATATGCGGCCGAAATTGTGGGGGATCCCGGCAGTCGGAGTTCTGGGATATCTGCTGGCATTTGTAATTGTGATGTATATATTTATTAAGCATTTTATTTCGAAGTGACCGGGTGACAAGTTCATAGTCAAGTAGCAGAAGAGGACGGGGCCATAGTCGCAACCAAAAAGCGGAGCTCAGGATTGAGTTCCTTTTTTGGTTGAGTAACTATGGCCACGTCCTCTCGGTTACCCTCCTCAAAAATGACCATTTTTCAATTTTTTATAAAATATTAATTGACTATTGGTCATTTTGTGCTATATTATATGTTGCATTTGAAAAAAGAGGAGATGAATTCAATGATTAAGGTGGGCAAATGGATTGCAAAGCATCGGGTTTTGATGCTTTTGATCGGTTTTCTGCTGGTTATCCCGTCGGTGATCGGGATAGCGAACACAAGAGTAAATTATGATCTGTTAAGTTACCTTCCGGAGCATCTGGAGACGGTGAAAGGCCAGGACATTATGGTGGATGAATACGGCATGGGTGCATTCTCCATGGTCGTGGTTGAGAATATGGAGATGAAGGATATACAGGCACTGGAAGATAAGTTCAGTGAAGTGCCGCATGTCAAAGATGTGCTCTGGTACGATGATGTGGCGGATATCAGTCTTCCTGTGGAAATGATTCCGAAGGATCTGCGAGAAGCCTTTTTTAAAGGGAATGCAACGATGATGCTGGTGCTTTTTGACGATACGACATCATCGGACAATTCAATGGAAGCGGTAGAGGAAATGCGTAAGATCGCAGATGAGCAATGCTTCATCAGTGGGATGACAGGTGTCGTCGCGGATATTAAAAATCTTGCACTGAAAGAACTTCCAATCTATGTGGTGATTGCAGCGCTCTTAAGCCTTCTGGTTCTGGAGCTGACGTCCGGATCTTTCGTGGTTCCGGTTCTATTTCTGATCAGTATCGGGCTCGCGATTCTCTACAATCTGGGAAGTAATATTTTCCTGGGAGAGACTTCTTATATTACGAAGGCGCTGACGGCTGTGCTGCAGCTTGGAGTTACGATGGACTATTCAATCTTCCTTCTGAATAGTTATGAAGAGAATAAGAGACGTTTCCCGGGAGAGAAAGAACGGGCCATGGGTCATGCGATCGCCAATACGTTCAAATCCGTAGCAGGAAGTTCGGTAACAACGATTGCCGGATTTATCGCTCTTTGCGTCATGACATTTGCACTCGGAAGAGATCTTGGAATCGTTATGGCGAAGGGCGTTCTGATTGGAGTGATCTGTTGTGTTACGATCCTTCCGTCGCTGGTTTTGGTATTTGATAAAGCGATCGAGAAGACACAGCACCGGCATTTGCTGAACAATATGGATCGGCCTTCCACATTTATCACAAAACATTATAAGGCGTGGATCCTCATTTTCCTGGTTCTTTTGTTCCCGGCAATTTACGGAAACAATCATACGGAGATTTATTATAATATTGCAGAGTCCCTTCCGGACACGCTGGACAGTAATGTTGCAAATGCAACGCTGAAAGAGGATTTTGACATGAGCAACATTCACATGGTGCTGATGGATAAGAATATGGACAGTTTGGATAAACAGAAGATGTTTGACCAGATCGATCAGGTGGAAGGGGTGAAATGGACGATCAGTAAGAATTCATTGATCGGGCCGTCTGTGCCGGATTCTATGATACCGAGTGATATTAAGAGTATGCTGCAGAGCGACGACTATGAGATCGCTTTTATCTGTTCTGAGTATGAGTCGGCGACGGATCAGGTAAATGAACAGATCGCGCAGATCGATCAAATTGTGAAATTGTATGATACAACCGGAATGGTTATCGGAGAGGCACCGCTTATGAAGGACCTTCAGGATGTCACCGATACCGATCTGATTCGGGTAAATGCGCTCTCGATCATTGCGATATTTATCATCATCATGATCGTGTTCAAATCCATTTCCCTTCCAATCATTCTGGTGGCCGTTATCGAATTTGCTATTATGGTAAATATGGCGATTCCTTATTATCAGGGAACGAGCCTTCCGTTTGTGGCGAGTATCGTGATCGGTGCGATCCAATTGGGAGCGACTGTGGATTATGCGATCCTGATGACGACCCGTTATCAGAAGGAGCGGCAGCGTGGCAAGGATAAAATGGAGGCAATCAGCATTGCACACAAAATCAGTATGCCGTCTATTATCAGCAGCGGACTGAGTTTCTTTGCGGCAACGTTCGGAGTGGCATGCTACTCTCAGGTAGAAATGATCGGTTCCATCTGTACGCTGCTCGCGCGGGGGGCCATTATCAGTATGATCGTAGTCATTCTGGTACTTCCGGCCATGTTTATGATATTTGACAAAGTAATATGCAAGACTTCCATCGGATTTCTTGGTAAAAATAAAGCAGAAAGGGCGTAGAAATCATGAATAGAAACAGTAAAATCAAACGGAAACTTACAGCTTCTCTCGCAGTGGGAATGTCGGTGATGATGAGTGCAGTTCCGGTTCTTGCGGCAGATCAGGAAGTAGTATATAAAGATGAGACAGTGTATGTAAATACGGATGCATTGGGGAATACGGATGCGATTACGGTATCCAACTGGCTGAAAAATTCCGGAAGCATTTCCGGAAATCTGACCGATCAAAGTACCCTGCAGAATATCAAAAACATTAAAGGAGAAGAGACGTTTCAGGAGGGAAATGGTAAGCTGGTATGGAATACGGACGGAAAAGATATTTACTATCAGGGAACGACCGATCAGGAGCTTCCGGTTTCTGTAAAGCTTACGTATTATCTGGACGGAAAAGAAATAAAGCCCGATGAGCTGAAGGGAAAGAGCGGACATCTGACGATTCAGGTGGATTATGAGAATCGTGAGAAAAAAACGGTGGATGTGGATGGAACGAAAGAAGAGGTCTATACACCGTTTGTTATGATGACAGGAATGATCCTTTCAAATGATACGTTTAACAACGTCACGATCGATAACGGGAAAATTATTTCCGATGGAAACAGGAGCATTGTTCTGGGGTTTGGAATGCCTGGCTTAAGGGAGAGTCTGGATCTGGATGAGAAGAAGGATGCAGGGGCGCAGCTTACCATACCGGAAAGCCTGAAGATTGAAGCAGATGTTACTGATTTTTCGATGTCTGCTACATTTACCATAGCACTTTCTGATCTTCTGGATGATATGGATCTGAACGATATCGCAGACTTCGATGAGCTGCAGGATTCTCTGGATGAGCTGGAAGATGCGGCGTTGGAACTGGTCAGCGGGTCCGGAGCGCTTTCGGATGGAGCCACATCGCTTGCGGATGGTGTAAATAGTTACACGGAAGGGGCTGATGAACTGAACGATGCGATTCAGATGTATCTTGGCAAAAACGGAACGTTAAGCGGAAGCGTGACTGAGTATGTGGATGGAGTCGATCAAGTGGTCAAAGGGGTACAGGATTACACAGCCGGAGCAACCGCGCTGGCGGACGGTGTGACTTCTTATGTGGCAGGAGAGCAGCAGCTTGCAGCCGGAGCAACCCAGCTTTCAGAGCTTGGAAACGGGCTGCAGATGGTACAGTCTGCGATTCAAAAATTGAGTCTTGCGACGGATGGAGAAGGGGACTCGGCAGAGGATATCAAAGCCGCGGCCAAAGAACTGGCGGCTGGAACGGCTGCACTGAAAGAAGCTCTTGGAACGAAAGAAGTTCAGATGCTTCTGGGAACGGTAGATTCTATGGTGAAGACCGGGAATGAAATGATTGATGCGACAGGACAAATGGAGTCGGAACTGAAGGAAGGTGTTGCGGCTCCGGTGCAGAACATCGCAGTCACGCTGCAGCAGATGCAGAGCCGGCTGGCAACGATCAATCAGCAGCTTGCCGGCCTTCAGAGAGAATGCCAGAAAGAGGCAGACAGCCTGAATCAAAAGATCAATGCCTATAATCAGACGGTCAATCAGGCAAAGAAGGCGGCAGCAGACAGTAAAAGTCAGATGAATGCTTCGATTCAGACACTACAAGAGCAGCTAAATCGTACAACAGATGAAACTGCGAGAGCAGAACTGGAAGCTTCGATTCAGGCGTTACAGAAAGCTCAGAATGTGGCAGATGGAATCAATCAGCTTTCCACAATGGAAAAAGCCAGCATAGAAATCCCGACCATTGATACAACTGCATTCCAGGGATGGCTTGTTTCCCTTTCAGAAAACATGAAGACGTTTTCTGATACGGCTGAAAATCTGAAGGTACAGCTTGCAGAAATGGGAGAGAGATTGAG
Organism: Bariatricus sp. HCP28S3_F11; assembly: GCF_052065395.1. Lineage (NCBI taxonomy): Bacteria > Bacillati > Bacillota > Clostridia > Lachnospirales > Lachnospiraceae > Bariatricus > Bariatricus sp. HCP28S3_F11. The sequence goes on from NZ_JBQHUC010000011.1 coordinate 6,906, forward strand.
CGAGATCCAGAAGGTAAAAGAAAGTCTTCCATCTGATTCTATCCAGGAACTGACGACAAAGATCGACATGCTGGATGGCGGAATGCAGAGACTGAATGCTGCGATCGGAGGAGAAGGCGGATTATCCGAAAGTCTTGCTTCGTTAAATGCGGCGACAGCAGAACAGTTCCCGAAAGCAATCAGCGGTATCCATGCATTGAATGATGGATTTGAAACACTTGGCGAGTACAATGCTTCTCTCCTCGAAGGGGCAGCGAAGCTGAAAGCCGGAAGTGAGTCACTGGTTACTGGCATCGGTACCTTACAGAGTGGAACCAATCAGCTTGCAAGCGGCCTGAATACACTTGGCACACAGATGTCAGCAGGATCAGCAAAACTCACATCAAACAGTGAGGCTCTTCGGAGCGGGGCATCTGAGCTTCAGTCAGGAGCAGCCGAGCTGGCAGAGGGAATGCGCAAGTTTGACAGAGAAGGTACCAGTAAGCTGAAGAATACCGTGGAAGAGGAACTTGGCGATATCCTTGACAGACTGGATGCGTTGATGTCGGATGACTGTGCATATCAGACATTCAGCGGAAAAGACAGCTCGATGGACGGAAATGTAAAATTCGTGATCGAGACGGAGGCAATAGAATAGGACAGTATATTCTGTTGTGAAGAAATACCGGGTACACAGCCCTGCTCTGGCGGTGGCTGTGTACCCGGTATTTTCGCTGTATTTTTAATCTGATGTGGATTACTTTTGTGATTTGGCCAATTCTGATTCTAAAAGTGCAATGGATTTTTTGAGGGAATCAATGGTATCAAAAGCTTCTTCCAGTTTTTGGGTTGCCGTATTGAACTCTTGTATTGTGGCATCGCGTTCCTGCTTTGCAACATCACGTTCCAGCTTCATTTTATTCAGCTCTCTTTTCGCACGTTCCCGCTCTTTCTTTTTCTTTTTTTGCTGTTTTCGTGTTACATTCGGGTTTTACATTGGAAGATTGCTCCATTTGTGAATACACCGATTATCCATAACAGATAAAGGAAATGGAAGTCTCAGAATGAAACTTCCGAAGTAGAAGGGTTATAGTATAGTGTTATGGAAAATGCGACAGTTGTGTTCCATGAAAAGAGTATATAGAAATATGTACACTGTTCTTTTTCCTGATTTTTTGGTACAATATTTTCAAATTCGAAAGGTAATAAGGTGTTATTATTATGAAAGCGACTGTGTTAGTTGATAATATTTCATGTAATGAACTGGCCGGTGAGTGGGGATTAAGTATCTACATTGAATACGGAGATAAGAAGATCTTGCTGGATACCGGCGCGTCAGAACTTTTTCTGGAAAATGCTGAGAAAATGGGAGTATCCATAAAAGAGGTTGACTATGCCGTACTTTCGCACGCGCACTATGATCACTCGAATGGGATGAAAGCATTTTTTGAAAATAATGATAAATCAAAATTTTATCTGCAAGAAGGGGTAGCCGAAAACTGTTATTTCAAAAAATGGATTTTCCACAAATATATTGGTCTGCCCAGGAATATCCTGACTGACTATAAAGACAGAATTGTATATGTGAAGGAAGATTATGAGCTTTGTAAAGGGGTATATCTGATTTCCCATAAGACAGAGGGACTGAGACAGCTTGGTAAAAGGGAAAAGATGTATCAGAAGAAGCCGGATGGATGGCAGCCGGATGATTTTTCACATGAACAGAGTCTTGTGTTTGACACGGATAAGGGGCTGGTGATCTTTAACAGCTGTTCTCATGGCGGGGCTGCAAATATCATCCGTGAGGTAGCGGATACATTTGCCGGAAAGAAGGTGTATGGCCTGATCGGAGGATTTCATTTGTACAATAAATCCGAAGAGGAAATACGGACCTTAGCTGGGAAAATAAAAGAAACCGGTATTGCCTATGTATGCACGGGTCACTGCACGAAAGATAAAGCTTACGGAATTCTCAAAGAGGAACTTGGCGGGATGCTGCATCAGCTGCATGTGAATCTAATCATGGAATTCTGAGTCCATTGATGAATGTACAGGAAGAACGAAAGGAAATAGATGGATAAGAATGAGTTGAGAAATAAAGTGGCAGGAGCTTTATATGGGATGGCTCTTGGTGATGCTATGGGAATGCCGGCAGAATTATGGGGACGAAAAAAGGCCCGGGATTTCTTTGGGAAAAAGATTGAAGGATTAATGGATGGTCCTGCAGAAAATGAAGTGGCGTGCAACTATAAAAGAGGTCAGTTCGGCGATTGTGAATGATGATTTTGAAAAGATAATCGGTGATATTCTGGCTATTGAAGAATTTGGATATAACAAAGGAAGCGAGACATTCAGCGCAAGGCTGAAAGAACGAACAAAAATTACGCTGGAAATTGCAAGACAGGAATACGAAGATGAGGAGCAGTTTGCAAAGCGGATCTATGATGTGATCGGAACCGGTGTGGGAATCATCGAATCCGTACCTGCGGCAATTGCAGCCGCATATTATGCGCAGGATCCGAACCGGTGCTCCCTGTTGTGTGCCAATATGGGTGGGGATACAGATACCATCGGCGCAATGGCGACTGCAATCTGCGGTGCATTTACCGGAGCAGATGCGATTAAGAAAGAATATATAAAAGTACTAAAGGAACAGAACGATGTAGATTTTGAATATTATATTGAAATTTTGTTGAAGGGAAGGGGATGTTTGTCTTGGGGACATTGATTTGTCCCCAGTAAAGGATAATGAATAGCAATGAAATAAAATGGGACAAACTTTTGCGGATTCATACTATGGGAAGAGATGATTCGAATGCGGATCAGTATCGCTACCCATATGAACCTACGCCTTATTCAGTATTGGAGCGGCTGGCAAATACCGGACTGATCCGAAAGGGAAATACGCTTTTGGATTAAGGATGTGGAAAGGGGCGTGTGGACTTTTTCCTTTCCTATCAGACACGATGCCGGTCTATAGGTATTGAATACGACGAACGAATTTATAGGAAGGCAATGGAGAACAAAGAAACGTCCCTATAGGAGGTATGATATGATAGAAATTGTATTCAGCGAAAGTGCGGAGGGTTCCCTCAAGGTGGCGCAAAGCTATGGGAGAGGGAAATATCCCGGTGGAGCTTTCAGCGGAAGAGTGGAATCGGTATCTTCCTCTGCAGCAGAAGGCCACGGACATCTTTGTAAAAATGTGTGCGGAAGAATGGAGAGAGCTGAAGGAAGAGAATGCTCCGCTGCGAGCTGTGATTAACGGAAGGTTAATGAGCGTTGCGGAAACGTTATATGACAGATATATTGAGCTGGAAATTACAAAAGCACCGCAGGAATTTTATGAGGCGAGAGTGATCGGGGATGTCATGGGTAAATACCGGCTTGCGATCAGTGATGTCTGGATACATGGGCGAATCGAGCAGATGATGGAAGCCGGAATACTGGAGGTGGCAGAAGAGGCCGGACCGGATATGCCGGTATACAGAAGGAAACTCAGGAAAAGAAAGCAAAATCAGGAGGAATAGAGATAGAGTAAAGAACAGAAATTTTGGAAGAGTATGGCGCTCGCCATCATTCCGATATGCATGTTTTTGTTAAGTGGGATTACGTTAAGACATGTGCTTCTGGTCGTGAGTGCCGTTGTATTTGGAATCGGGCATATCTACAATATTGACAGAAAAAGTATTGATGATATAACGATGGTAGATTGCTATTAAGGAGAAATAAAGTAATGGAAAAAAAGTATCAAATTGACACAGTGGAAAACAAAAAGTTTATGAACGAAATCCGAGATAATCTGTTTGATTTTGGATATCGTTTTCCGTCTCCTGAGGGGAGTGCATATTATTTAGGGGATGACGGAACTCCGTGGAAGGAGCGAAACAGGGAAACATGGATTACCTGCCGTATGGCACATGTTTACAGTTTGGGGACCTTACTTGGACATGCGGGGAGTGAAGCATTGGTCGATGAAGCACTTCGGGGAATTCGTGGTGAACTCCATGATGTGAAAAACGGGGGATGGTATGCAGGGGTTACTGCGGATGGAATAGCTCTGCCCAGTAAGCAGTGTTATGCACATGCATTTGTCATTCTCGCCGCGACATCTGGAATTCTTGCCGGGCGGGCCGGAGCAGAAGAATTGTTGGATGAGGCATTGAAACTCTACGATCTAAGGTTCTGGAATGAAGAGGAAGGGCTTTCCTGTGATACGTGGAATACAGAATTTACAGTTTTAGATAATTATCGGGGATTAAATGCCAATATGCATACGGTGGAAGCGTTCCTGGCGGTAGCGGATGCAGTGGGAAAAGAAGAATATCGAGCGAGAGCAGGACGTATTATTGATCATGTTATCAGCTGGGCGTCTGTAAATAACTGGAGGATACCGGAACATTTTACAAAAGAATGGGAAGCAGATCTGGAGTGCAATAAGGAACAGCCGGCAGATCAGTTTAAACCATATGGGGCGACACCGGGGCATGGAATTGAATGGGCAAGACTGATTACACAGTGGGCACTTTCTACATACAAAAATGACAGAGAGTCCGCATGGACATATATAGAGGCGGCAGAAAAGCTGTTTCACCGGGCTGTTCAGGATGCGTGGAATGCGGATGGGGCACTCGGAATCGTTTATACGACAGACTGGAATGGAGAACCGGTAGTACATGACAGAATGCACTGGACGCTGGCAGAAGCAATCAATACATCTGCAGTGCTTTATCATGTGACGAAAAAGCAGGAATATGCCAAGAAGTATGCAGAATTTATGCAGTATCTGGATGAGGACGTGTTGGATCATGTGAACGGATCGTGGTTCCATCAGATGGATCGGAACAATAAGGTGATTGGTACAGTATGGCCGGGAAAATCCGATCTTTATCATGCGGTACAGGCAACATTGATTCCATATTATGTACCGGATGTGTCTATTGCACAGGCGGTGAAAAAATCTTTAGAGTTAAGCGAACTATAGAAAAAATGGAAGTAATCAGGGAAAGCGAACTGATGATTACTTCCATTTTCCATTCTTAAGACGGCGTGAAAAGTTCAGGATTCATTTCCTGTACAAAAGCAATATATTTTTCCACACTGTCGTTCACATATTTCCCTTTTTTCCACACCAACCCAATCTCCTGGCGGATAGCCGGGGCAACAGGGATACCGATCAGTCCCGGCAGATTTTTCATCAAAGAAGAATAGAGGAATGCTCCGCCCAGATGGTTGCTGATAAAGTTCTGAATCGTATAGAGCTGGCTGGCGTGCATGATCACGTTCGGTTTAATTCCGGCACCTTCGAATCGGGAATATAAAGTCGTATTTAAAACGGAGTCCGTATTATACAGGATCAGGTTTTCGTCTTTCAGCATTTCCAGAGAGACTTCTTTCTCCTTTGCCAGAGAATGTTCCGAGGACACACAGAATACGATCCTGTCGGACAGGAGCTGGTAGGAATTCAGCTTATCGATCTCATAAAAATTCATATTTACAAGTGCAAGGTCCAGTGTCTCGTCAAATACCATGTTGGCAGCCCGGATTGAGCCATATTCGAACAGCTCAACAGGAATAGAAGGATATTCTTTTTGAAAAGAGATCAGCATGTCCGGATAGAAGACCGTACTGAGAAGAGGCGGGATTCCGATTCGGATCGGGCTCACCTGCCTGCCGAGGTCGTAGAGTTCCGAGGAGGTCTGATTGATGGTATCAAGCAGTTTGCTCGCTTTTTGATAGAAGATTTCGCCCTCTTTGGTTAGAGACATATGGTTCTTGGTTCGCGCAAACAGGCTGATAGAGAATTCCTTTTCCAATTCTTTGATTGCGTTTGAAATGGCGGGCTGGGTAACGTAAAGCTTCTGAGCAGCCTGCGTAATACTGTGATAGCGGCATACGGCGCAAAAGTATTCTAACTGGATGATCTTCATGTTTTTTCCCTTTTCTGAAATTTTTTCGGGAAGCATTTTTAAGCAGAATCGATAAAAACAGAGCTGCTTTTTCTTTGGATTATACCATATCACAAGTAAAAATGCACAAAAATCCGCTCCACATTAAGCTTTTTTTATGGAGTTATAAGTATTCGTAAATGTACAAGCCGAAAATAATTTCCTATAATGAAATCGTAACAAGAAGTAATAAGAACGGCCGTCATATTACTCGATAAATGAATAAGGATTGGGGGAAAGCAAATGAGTCCATCTACAATTACGTTACTTTTTCTCCTGTTTGCAGTCGTAATGTTCGTGCTGGAAAAGATTCCGCTGGGTGTTACTTCGATGATCGTCTGTATCGGACTGGTCGTGACAGGAGTGCTGGATGTCAAAACAGCTTTTGCGGGATTTATTGACAGCAATGTTATTTTATTTGTGGCAATGTTCATCGTCGGCGGTGCATTATTTGAGACCGGAATGGCAAATAAGATCGGTGGAATTGTAACAAAATTTGCAAAGACGGAGCGTATGCTGATCGTTGCGATCATGGTGATCGTGGGATTCCCGATTCTGATCGTAGGCATTCTTTTCTATGCGACGATTGGGTATAAGCTTCTGCCGAGTCATGAAGTGGCAGATGACGGCGCATTTGATACACAAAAGGATTTCGGCGATGTGCCGGTATGGAAACAGTGGTTGTCACTTATCATTCTGGTGCTCACGCTTCTGGCTATGATCTTTGAAGATAAGATCGGAATCAAGCTTTGTATATCCGGAGGAATCGGAGCGCTGCTTCTGATCCTTACCGGAGTAATTTCAGAAAAAGATGCGCTGAAATCGATCGACCTGAAGACGATCTTCCTGTTTGGAGGAACCCTTTCTCTGGCATCGGCTCTGAAAAGTACAGGCGCAGGAGAAATGATCGCAGGCAAAGTAATCGGAGCACTGGGCGAGAATCCGTCACCTTAAATTTTAACACTGGTCGTATTCCTGCTCTGCTGTATCATGACGAACTTTATGTCCAATACGGCGACGACGGCACTGATGGTTCCGATCTGCCTCTCCATTGCCCAGGGGATGGGAGCGGATCCGAGAGCCGTGCTGATGGCATGTGTGATCGGAGGATCCTGTGCATATGCGACACCGATCGGAATGCCGGCAAATACCATGGTGGTGGGAGCCGGAGGATATAAATTTATGGATTATGTGAAATCAGGTTTCCCGCTGATCATCATTGCAACGGTTGTAAGTATGATCATTCTTCCGATTGCATTTCCATTCTTCCCATAAGAGAAGAAAGACTGAATTCAAATTTATAAGGAGTGAAAAAACATGGATAAAAAACAACAGGTAGAGCAGCTTACTACTTATATGGCAAATTTTGTGTCCTACATCGGTAAAGTGCTGCCGGATGATATTATTGCAAAGCTGGATGAACTTGCCGAGAAGGAAGACAGTCCGCTTTCGAAGGTCATTTACCAGACTATGAAAAAGAATCAGGTATTGGCAAAAGAACTGAACAGGCCGAGCTGCCAGGATACAGGTGTCCTGCAGTTCTGGGTAAAATGCGGAACCGCATTTCCGCTGATTGGAGAACTGGAAGCATTATTAAAAGAAGCTGTTGTGAAAGCAACGTTTGAAGCACCGCTTCGTCATAACAGTGTAGAGACATTCGACGAATACAATACCGGCAAAAATGTGGGAAAAGGAACGCCGACAGTATTCTGGGATATTGTTCCGGACAGCGATCAGTGTGAAATCTATGCCTACATGGCAGGAGGCGGATGTACCCTTCCGGGAAAAGCCATGGTTCTGATGCCGGGTGCAGGTTATGAGGGAGTCACCAAATTTGTTATGGATGTCATGACATCCTACGGACTCAATGCATGTCCGCCGCTTCTGGTGGGCGTAGGTGTTGCGACTTCTGTGGAAACCGCGGCGCTTCTTTCCAAGAAAGCATTGATGCGTCCACTTGGAAGCCACAATGAAAACGAACGTGCGGCATCCATGGAAAAACTGTTGGAAGACGGTATCAATGCGATTGGTCTCGGACCACAGGGCATGGGCGGAAAATATTCTGTTATGGGCGTTCACATTGAAAATACTGCAAGACATCCGTCCGCAATCGGAGTTGCTGTCAATGCAGAGACGTTGCACACAGAAGACTGGTGGAAGCCGGAAGAGAACTTCCGGTTGATGTGAGAAACGCAGCCATTTTCCATGCAGGACCGATCATCCGTCCTCTGGAAAACGACAAATTCGAGATGGTATCCGTCGGGCCAACTACCAGTATGCGTATGGAAAAATTCGAGAAAGAATTCGTGGAAAAGACCGGTGTGAAGGTCATCATCGGAAAAGGCGGCATGGGACCGAATACCGAATACGCCTGCAAGAATTACAAAGCGATCCACTGTGTATTTCCTGCCGGAAATGCGGTAGTCGCGGCGACGGAAGTAGAAGAAATTGTGGATGCACAGTGGCGTGATCTGGGAATGCCGGAGACCTTATGGCACTGCCGCGTCAAAGAATTTGGGCCGCTCATCGTGTCTATCGACACAGAAGGACGCAACCTGTTTGAAGAGAATAAAGTTATCTTCAACGAAAGAAAAGATAAAGCAATTGAAGAAATCTGCAAACATGTCAGCTTTATCAAATAATTTATGAAATCATATTAATACCAAATTTTTGCCTCTAAAGACCATACAACGAGCAAACTGCCATGCTTGTTGTATGGTCTTTTTATACTATTGTTTGCATTAACAAGAAGCATGAAAGAATTTATATATTTGACACTTTGGTGGTCATTTTGTATAATATCATATTAGGACAGCGGTATATTTTGTGAGTATTAACGGAAGTTGGGGTGACGAAAGCAAAATAAACGTTGTAAAAAAACAAAAGAGAGGTTTGACTTTTGTCGGATAAGAAGAAAATCACGTGGTAGGCCCTGGCATTCATGGCCTTTTCCACAGTATGGGGATTTGGAAATGTAACGAATGGATTCGTGTATTTTAACGGAATCCAGGTAACTTTGAGCTGGATCCTGATGTTTGCGCTGTATTTTGTTCCATATGCGCTGATGGTAGGAGAACTGGGTTCAGCATTTAAAAATGAAGGCGGCGGTGTAAGTTCATGGCTGAATAAGACAATGGGGGCTAAGGTTGCTTATTATGCCGGATTTACATATTGGGCATGCCACATAACTTATATTGCAAGTAAAGGAAGCGGAAGTCTGAAGGCTCTGTCCTGGGCGATTTTCCGTAATGCGGAGACCTATGATTCTCTGCCGACACTGGGTGTACAGCTTGCGACACTTGCTGTATTCCTTCTGGGATGCTTTATTGCGAGCCGTGGACTTAATCCGCTGAAGAAGCTGCTTACGCTGGCGGGGACGACCATGTTTGTGATGTCACTGCTTTACATCGTGATGATGTTCGCAGCACCGGCGATCAATCCGGGAGCCACATTTGTATCCATGGATCTGAGCATGAAGAGCCTGATTCCGAACTTTAATGTGGCTTATTTCACATCCCTTTCCATTCTGGTATTTGCAGTAGGCGGATGTGAAAAAATTTCACCGTACGTTAATAAAGTGGAGAATCCGAGCAAAGGATTTCCGAAGGGAATGATTTCACTGGCGATTATGGTTGTTGTATGTGCGATTCTTGGTACCTTCGCAATGGGAATGATGTTTGACCCGGCTGTGATCAATGAGAGTACAGAATCCTTCAATTCATATGCGGCAAACGGTTCTTACTGGGCATTCCAGAAGCTGGGAGAGTACTGGCATGTGGGGGATTTCTTCCTGATCATTTATGCAATCTGTAATCTGATCAGCCAGTTCGCTATTCTGGTACTGAGCATTGACGCACCACTGCGTATGCTGCTTGATAATGAAGATACACGCCAGTTTATACCTTCCAAACTTCAGAAGAAGAATAAATATGGCGTATATAGCAATGGTATTCTCCTTGTTGCGATCCTGTCCGGAGCGATCATACTGATTCAGTCCGTTGTACCGGGAGCTGCTGCGGTACTTCAGCAGCTGACAAAACTGAATTCCGTATGTATGCCGCTGCGTTATTTATGGGTATTTGTTGCTTACCTTGCTCTGCGTAAGGCGTATGACAAGATTCCGGCGGAATACCGTTTCGTAAAGAATCAGGGCGTTGCCAAATTCTTCGGGGGATGGTGTTTCCTGATTACTGCAGCAAGCTGTATTCTGGGAATGTACTCCGATGATCTGTTTACATTTGCCTTAAATGTAATAACACCGGTCATTCTGACGGCACTCGGACTGATCATGCCGCAGATTGCAAAAAGAGAACAGAAAAAAGCATAAACAATAAGATAGAATATTGGAGGAAGTCGAATATGTATAAGAAAACAGCAGAAGATATGGTATCTTTTATCAAGAACAGTCCTACCGCATTCCATGCAGTGGATTCTATGAAGAAAATTCTGAATGAGGAAGGATATCAGGAGCTTCCTGAAGGAAAGCGCTGGGAGATCAGTCTGGGAGGAAAATATTATGTCACCCGGAACGATTCCAGTCTGATCGCGCTGAAAATCGGAACGGATCTGGAGAACTACAGCTTCAACATAGCGGCTTCCCACAGTGATTCGCCTACATTTAAAATCAAGGAAAACGAAGAACTGGAAGTCCGCGGAAAATATACCCAGCTGAATACAGAGGGGTATGGCGGGATGCTCTGTGCACCCTGGTTTGACCGTCCGCTTTCCGTTGCCGGAAGAGCAGTGGTAAAAGAAGGAGACAGCTTTGTGACCAGGCTCGTTAAAGTGGACCGGGATCTGGTGATGATTCCGAATGTGGCTATCCACATGAATCGAAAAATCAATGAGGGATTTGAATATAATAAACAGGTTGACATGCTGCCGCTTTTTGGCGGCGGCGAATGTCAAAAGGGCGATTTCAAAAAGCTGATCGCAGAAGAACTGAATGTAGGAGAGAATGATATTTACGGGATGGATCTTTATCTTTATAACCGTATGGAGCCGTCCATCTGGGGAGCGAAGGAAGAGTTCGTTTCCTGCCCGCAGCTCGATGATCTGCAATGCGCCTATACTTCTCTGCAGGGGTTCTTAAAAGGTGCAAATGAGAAATCAATCAATGTATTCGCCTGCTTCGATAACGAAGAAGTGGGTTCCGGAACCAAGCAGGGCGCCGGCTCGACATTTTTATTTGATGTTCTCCACCGGCTCAACCGTGGACTTGGCAAAGATGAGGATGCATTTTACTGCGCATTGGCTTCCAGCTTTATGCTGAGCTGTGATAATGCGCATGCCGTTCATCCGAACCATCCGGAGAAAACGGATACAGGTAATTGCGTTTATATGAATGAAGGAATCGTGGTCAAATCCCACGCCGGACAGAAATATACGAGTGATGCAGTCAGTATTGCGGTGTTTAAAGGAATCTGTGAAAAGGCCGGAGTTCCGGTACAGTTTTTTGCAAACCGCTCGGATATGGCGGGAGGAAGCACACTTGGCAATATTGCGATGGCTCAGGTATCCATGAACAGTGTGGATATCGGATTGCCGCAGCTTTCCATGCATTCTCCGTATGAGACAGCGGGAATCAAGGACAGTTATTATATGATTCAGGCAACGGAGGAATTCTTTAACAGTCATATCGAAGCACAGGAAAATGGTGTTTTGGTTGAATAGGGGACGTTTCTTTTGCCACGATGCTGGGGTCAAAAGCCCTGGCATCGAACGTCCCTTTTTTACTTTTTGTTGCTATTTATAAGTTTCTACCGTAGTTTTCGGTATATTTGGTGTCGATTGTAACTATACCCTTCCCATATTCTTATGCCAATAGAGGATTTTCTGCATAGTTCGAAGACCCTTTCACATAGTGAAAGAGTTTTCTAAAATTCAACGCTGCGATTTTACTTCCGAAGAAGAACCTTCCTCTTTGTTTTCCACGTGGAAGCTTTTCCAGATGATAGTTTCTTCGAAGAATTGAGGGAATCGTTTCTACTCCGTTTCGTATCCTGCGATACAGATTATATGTTTCACTAGACATTCTCTCCTCTAGTGCGAGGCGAATCAGGCTCTTTTTCTAGGTGTGTTTCCTGCCGGACACTTTATCACTTTTGTTTTTTCTTCGTCCATTTCAAATCCGGAAACGTCTCGCCGATTCTTTTTGGCTGTCAATGCAGTAGGAAGTAGTTCGATGTTCTTTTATAAACTGTGAGTCTGAATGGATATTGGATTCATACTCATAGCTGGTTACAACAGAACCATTTTTCCCAACAGTTTCCTCTACATTAGTCACATAGCCGCGATATTCTTTCCCTGCTTTCCTTCGGTATGTAGCCTCAGGATCAGTTGGATTTAACAGCATGGTTGAATTAATCATCAAGGAGTCCATTCGACGAATCTTGCCATCAAGCTCCATCATTTTGGCGATTTCTTTATTATAGTTTTGGATGGCAGCTTTGTATAAATCAACTCCGTGAGTTTGTTCATAATCATAACATCTACGGCGAAAACGGCTCAGTGTTTTATCACTCAGAGGCTGTTTAGGAAAGCTTGTAGTATGGAGTGCATACTGTAAACGTAAATCAAGCATAAGGCCTTCAACCAACTCATCGTCAGAGTAATCAAACAATTCTTTGATGATGCATGCTCCGATGATTACGTTAACAGGAGTGTTTGGCCGTGAAGCTTTATCACTATATAAAACAGCAAAAGGTTTTTCATCAATAGTAGTTATTTAATTAGTTGGAAATACCTTTTGACCCCAGCATCGTGGCAAAAGAAACGTCCCTAAAAAACACTTGACATATTCAAAAAGTAGGGATATAATTTAAAACATATTAAACATAGTTGATTAATAGGTTATGAAAGTGAGGGACGAGTTATGGCAAAGATTTATAAAGGAACACTTGGACTTATCGGGAACACTCCATTGGTGGAAGTAGCGAATGTAGAAAAAGAACTGGGGCTCGAAGCAACGCTTCTGGTGAAACTGGAATATTTTAACCCGGCAGGAAGCGTAAAGGACAGAATCGCAAAGGCAATGATTGAAGATGCCGAAGCGAAAGGCGAGTTAAAGGAAGGTTCTGTGATCATCGAACCTACATCAGGAAATACCGGAATCGGTCTTGCCTCTATTGCAGCGGCCAAAGGCTATCGTATTATTCTGACCATGCCGGAAACCATGAGTGTGGAGCGGAGAAATATTTTAAAGGCTTATGGAGCAGAATTGGTATTGACAGACGGTACAAAGGGAATGAAGGGTGCGATTGCAAAAGCAGAAGAACTGGCTAAGGAAATTCCGGGAAGCTTTATTCCTGGACAGTTTGTGAATCCTGCGAACCCAGCAATCCATAAAGCGACGACCGGACCGGAGGTATGGAATGATACAGACGGAAAAGTGGATTTCTTTGTGGCAGGGGTAGGAACTGGTGGAACATTGACCGGAACAGGTGAGTATCTGAAAGAACAGAATCCGGACGTAAAGATCGTGGCAGTTGAACCGGCAGGTTCTCCGGTACTATCAGAGGGTAAAGGCGGCCCGCATAAGATTCAGGGAATTGGCGCAGGCTTTGTTCCGGAAGTGTTGAATACAAAGATTTACGATGAGATTATTAAGGTGGAAAATGAGGATGCGTTTGCAGAGGCAAAACTGCTTGCGAAGAAGGAAGGCGTACTGGTCGGAATCTCATCCGGTGCGGCACTGCATGCGGCGATCGAACTGGCAAGACGTCCGGAGAATAAGGGTAAGACGATTGTGGCACTTCTGCCGGATACCGGTGACAGATATTATTCTACACCGTTATTTACGGAATAGTTGTGGAAAGCGGCGGATTTTTCCGCCACTTCTTTTGGGATTGATATTGTAAATAGAATCGACGGAACAGGCGTATTATCGCCAGATCCATCGATTTTATTTTGCTTTAGAAAACATGAAACCTATTTACACAGTAGGCAATTGATGATATGATGTCACAAAAAGGAGGCTGGGGAGCAAATGACACTGACACAGTTAAACTATCTCATCACAATAGCAGAAACAAAGTCGTTAAATAAAGCAGCGGAGCAGCTGTATGTATCTCAGCCGTCCCTGACCAATGCTATCAAAGAATTGGAAAAGGAACTGGGCATTACGTTATTCTATCGAAGCGGGAGAGGCGTTACCCTGACGAATGACGGGACGGAATTCCTGCTTTACGCAAAGCAGATATACGGACAGTATGAAAGCGTTTTGGAAAAATACGGGAAGGGCGGATCCTATAAAAAGAAGTTTGGCGTATCGACACAGCATTATTCTTTTGCAGTTAAAGCGTTTGTGGATATGGCGAAGGAATTCGATATGTCAAAATATGAATTTGCGCTTCGCGAAACGAAAACGATGGAAGTGATCAGTGATGTAAATACGATGAAGAGCGAGATCGGGATACTTTATCTCAGTGATTTCAACCGCAAAGCGATTGAAAAGTTATTGAAATCCTATGACCTTGAGTTTCACCATCTTGTAGACTGTCAGGCGTATGTGTATATCTGGAAGGATCATCCTCTGGCACAAGAAGCATCCATTAGTTTTGCACAATTGAATGGTTACCCCTGCCTGTCTTTTGAACAGGGGGATAACAGTTCCTTCTATTTCGCAGAGGAAATCCTTTCCACAAATGAGTACTCGCAGGTTATTAAAGCGAATGACCGGGCGACGATGCTGAATCTTATGGTGGGGCTGAATGGATATACGCTTTGTTCCGGCATCATATGCGAGGAATTGAACGGAAATGATTTTGTGGCAGTTCCATTCCGGGATGATGCGCAGAACCCGAACAGTGTGATGGAGATAGGCTATATTGTTAAAAAAAATACGGTGCGGAGTAAGATGGGTGAACTGTATATAGAAAAATTGAAAGAATACCTGGTTATAGCTTAAAACTATAACTTGGTATTTTTTTTATATATTAGACAAAGGTAGCCTACTGTGTTAGTATGTATTCAACAAGAAAAACAAAGCAAAATCGAAATAAATGAATTGGAGGAAATAGAGATGGCAAATATTAAAGATTCTAAAAACTGGGGATTTGAGACAAGACAATTACATATCGGACAGGAACAGGCAGATCCGGTAACGGATGCAAGAGCAGTTCCGATCTACGCTACAACTTCTTATGTATTCCATAATTCACAGCATGCGGCTGATCGTTTTGGGCTTCGCGATGCGGGAAATATTTACGGAAGGCTTACCAACCCGACAGAGGATGTGTTTGAACAGCGTATCGCATCTCTGGAAGGCGGTGTTGCAGCACTTGCAGTTGCATCCGGTGCAGCAGCAATCGCCTATACATTCCAGGCACTTGCAAAATCAGGAGAACACATCGTAGCTTCCAAGACTATTTATGGTGGAACCTACAACCTGCTTGCACATACATTGCCGCTTGCCAATGGTGTTACCACAACATTTGTTGATCCGGAAGTAGAGGGTTCTTTCGAAGCAGCGATCCAGGAAAACACAAAAGCAATTTTCGTAGAGACTCTTGGAAATCCGAACTCTAATCTCGTCGATTTGGAAGAAGTGGCAAAGATTGCTCATAAGCATAACATTCCGCTTGTAGTAGACTCTACATTTGCAACCCCGTATCTGATTCGACCGATCGAGTATGGTGCTGATATCGTTGTTCATTCTGCAACCAAATTCATCGGTGGACATGGGACAGCCATCGGTGGTGTAATCATTGACAGCGGAAACTTCGACTGGAAAGCAGCAGGAAAATATCCGTGGATCTCTGATCCGAACCCGAGTTACCATGGCGTATCCTTTGCAGATGCAGTAGGTCCGGCAGCATTTGTAACATACATCCGTGCGGTCATCCTGCGTGATACCGGTGCAACCCTTTCTCCGTTCCACGCTTTCCTCTTCCTGCAGGGGCTGGAAACGCTGTCACTCCGTGTAGAGCGCCATGTGAGCAATGCGCTGAAGATTGTAGAATATCTTTCAAATCATCCGCAGGTAGAAGCAGTACATCATCCGTCACTGCCGACGGAACCAAGTCATGAATTATACAAGAAATATCTGCCAAACGGAGGAGGATCTATCTTTACATTTGAAATTAAAGGTGATGCGGCAACTGCGCAGAAATTTATTGATAACCTTGCCATTTTCTCATTGCTGGCAAATGTAGCAGATGTAAAATCACTTGTGATTCACCCGGCAACTACCACGCACAGTCAGTGCACGGAAGAAGAACTTCTGGATCAGGGAATCAAACCGAATACGATTCGTCTTTCTATCGGTATTGAGAAAGTAGAAGACTTGATCGCAGCACTTGATGCAGCTTTTGAGGCGGTAAAATAACGGAAATAGAAGCATACATTACAAGATGGAGTCGGCACTCCCTGGATATGGGAGGATGCCGGCTCCATTGTTCATGTCATAGAATTTGAAAAAGTTCTTCAAATTTATTTTTTGTGTGGTTGGGGACTATTATTTTGGAGAAGACTAATCGTTTGCAGTGCCTGCTCTAATTGCTTCTGGACCTCGATAAGCTCTTGCTCTTTTTCGCGTATCTCCTGATTTTTACCATGTATCTCTTACTTTATTTTCTTGTTACATTCGGGTTTTACATTGGAAGATTGCTCCATTTGTGAATATACCGACTATCCATGACGGATAAGAGAAGTGGAAGTCTCAGAAGGAAACTTCCAGAATGAAAACATCATAGCGTAGCGGGGAATAAAAGGCAAGGAAATATTGATTTCTATTATAGAAAAAATCAATAAAACTCCATGATGTATAGAAAATGTGCAAAACATACAAATAAAACAACAAGTTTAGAGAATCTATCCGATGAAATATTTTTTTAAGACTTTATAATCTAAAGTGGTATAGTTTATGAAAAGTTCTTAGGAGGTAATTATGGATATTCAATATGTAGACAGAAGAGGAACAGATTGTAATAAATGGGACGGTCAGCAAAACATGTTTGGTGAAGAAGGACTTCATGCAATGTGGGTTGCTGATATGGATTTTAAAGTGGCAGATTGTGTACAGGAGGCTCTTCATAAATATGTGGATCTCGGAGTTTTTGGATATATGCGAGTCCCTGACAGTTATTATCAGGCATGTATAGATTGGGAATATGAGAATCATGGATATAAGATGGAGAAAGAATGGATTCGGTTTTCACCGGGGGTTGTATCGGCATTCAATTGGATCATACAGTTTATGACAGAAAAAGGAGACGCGGTCATTGTTACGACACCGGTGTATTATCCTTTCCTTCATGCGGTTACAAATAATGAAAGAAAATTGGTGACTTCAGATTTAATCAATGATCATGGAAACTACAGTATTGATTTTCTGGATTTTGAGAAGAAGATTATTGAAAATAATGTAAAACTATTTATTTTATGTTCACCGCATAACCCGGTTGGCCGTGTCTGGAAAAAGGAAGAATTAAGACAGCTCCTTGATATTTGCAAAAAGCATCATGTATTTGTTATATCAGATGAGATTCATCAGGATCTTGTTTATGGAAAAAATGAACATGTGCCATCATTGCTTGCAGGGGATTATGAGGATATGATGATTATGATTATTGCGCCTTCTAAAACATTTAATCTTGCAGGAGCACAGAATTCTGAGGTGATTATTCCGAATCAAACACTGCGCGATAAGTGGGATAAATATGTGAAGGGAATTCGAGTACTGGGAGGTAATGCATTTGGCTATATTGCGGCAGAAGCCGCATATCGTGGTGGAAAAGAATGGCTGGAACAGGTTAAAAAACAGATTCAGGATAATTATCAGTATTTGAAAGATACTTTTGCAGAAAGATTGCCGGATGCGGTTGTTTCACCGTTGGAGGGAACTTATCTTACCTGGATTGATCTAAGTGCTTATGTAGCTGGCAGTGATATGAGAGAATTTATGCAGAAAAAATGCCGGATGGCGGTAGATTATGGTGCTTGGTTTGGAGGAGACAGATTCTCCGGATTCATTCGGATCAATCTGGCGACATCTTTGGATAATGTTAAAACGGGTGTTGAGGCTATATGCAGTAATCTTGTGTAAAAAGACTTTAGCATTCATTATCATGTACAGCGGAAATATTGGAAAATTGAGATTTTGTTGTTGAAGTTTCGAAAGCATGATAAACTATGCATAGTGGATTACTATGTTTAGAATGATGAGCGATTAATAATGAGTTCTGGGAGTGATATTGTGGGGAAGATTGATGTAAATGTATGTTATAAAATTGCTTTTGATGCCTTGGCAAAAAATTTAAATTTGGATCAGGTTGTAGAGAAAATCAGAGATGATATACATGCATCGATTATGGTCGTAGAATACACTGGTAAAATCGTGTGCTATGCCAGCGGGGGATATCAAAGAAAGGCTGTCGGAATCAAGAAAAGCTGGATTACAACAGCGATGTATGATCATGCCATGCGTGGAAGAATTCCTGATACGGATTATTATGAGCTCCCGGGGTGCATGGCTGTAATTAAAAAAATAGAAAATAAAGAATGCCATTTGGGGTATTGCATTATTATCTTCAATGATAAATATGCAAAAGAGGATTATTCGGAAATAGCAGATATGCTTCGAAATGTAGTGGCAAACTATTGGATGAACCGTGAAGTATATCCGGATGAAAGTGTTTCTTTTCGCAAAAGGCTGGTGAACCACGATATATTTTGCGGAGCAAAATCAGAACTTTGTTATCTCGCACGTGAAATAAAGGGAAACTATATTATGGCTTGTTTCTCTGGGAAACAAAACAAGTATTCTCTTCCAATGACACAGGAAATATGGGAACGCTCTTATGGGAGAATGGACAATAAGTTGTTTTGGGTTCTGTTTTATGATATTAGAGACAAAAAGGACGAAGAGATTCTTTTAAATAAAATTAAGGAAACGAAGGAAGCATGCTGTGTAAGCTCCATATTTCGGGAAATAGAGCAGTGTGAAAAGAAAGTAAAATGGCTTCATAGAATGAATGAAATCAAAGAATATAACAAAGTAGAAGAAATCATGCTTGAAGGGGAATGGTATGCGCATACAATCTATACCTATGCATGGACGCTCTTAAAAAATAAGGGATTAAGAGATTATTCTGTAGAGATTCTTAAGAAAGAAGATGAAGAGAAAAATACAGATTTGTATGAAACTTTGAAAATGTATTATTTGTGCGGAAATAATATTGCTGAAACAGCTTCTAGGATGTATGTTCACCGTAATACGCTGGTCTACCGATTAAGAAAGATACGTGAATTGATCGGTTCAGACATAGATGATATGGAACAATCAGGGGAACTGCTGGCTTTGATGATGATGAATGATTTAGAACGGATTATGGATGGAGGAACGAGGGAATGAAGCTGGTTCAGGATTTGCCGGAAATATTTGAAGAATTTGGAGAGCAGAGAAGGCGTTCGTTTCTCGAAGTGAAGGAATATAAAGAAAAGGGAATCCCGGTGGTGGGAATGTACTGCGCATATTTTCCTACGGAACTTGCTTTAGCGATCGGTGCAATACCAGTAGGGCTATGTTCGTTTGCGAACGAAACAGTTCCGGCTGCAGAGCGTAAGCTTCCGAAGAGCATGTGCCCGCTTGTTAAATCAAGTTATGGATTTGCCGTGGAGGATAAATGCCCGTTTTTTCATTTTGCTGATCTTGTAATCGGGGAAACAACCTGTGACGGTAAGAAGAAGATGTACGAGATGATGGCGGAATTCAAGCCTGTTTTTGTTATGGAACTGCCTAATTCTCAATCACAGAAATCTATGGAATTCTGGAAGCAAGAGATTATACGTACGAAAGAATATCTTGAAGAATTCTTTCAGGTGATCATAACAGATGAGAAAATGAAAGCGGCGATCCATTTAGGAAATCGCATCCGGAAATCCTTGCTTAGGCTTTGTGAAGTTATGAAACTGGAACCGGCACCGGTATTGGGAGGTGATATCCAGAAAATTGTTTCCGGGTCCAAATACAGATTTGATTTTGAAACAACACCGGAAGTTGTAGATCAGATTACAGATCAGATATTAGAAGAATATTATCAGGGAACGATGCTCGAACCAAGACCAAGAATATTGATTACAGGTTGTCCGATTGGCGGGGACTCTCTAAAAGTAATCCGGGCAATTGAGGATCATGGCGGAGTCGTTGTTGCGTTGGAGAATTGCAGCGGAGTAAAAACGCTGGATCGAATGATCGATGAAGAAGATCCTGACATTTATGGGGCAATTGCGAGAAGATATTTATCGACAGGATGTTCAATCATGACTCCAAATGATAACCGCATAGAATTAATTGGGCGGATTATTGATGAATATCATGTGGACGGTGTGGTAGAGATGATTTTGACGGGCTGCCATGCTACGGGAGCTGAGTCGGCATATATCAATCAATTTGTGACTGAGGAAAAGAATATTCCATATATGGCCATTGATACGGATTATTCAAAAAGTGATGAAGGGCAGATTATTACAAGAATGTCTGCGTTTATGGAATTGATTGCAGATCAGAAAGCAGGGGATGCTCGAATAGATATTAATTATTGCTACAAATTGATATTCCCCGGATTTTCAGAAGATGGAGAAAACTGGGAAAAGGATCTTAACAGATTGTTCGAATATACGAGAATGCCTGTTAAGATTTTGGATCATAAAGGTCAGACGGTAGCAAGTATTGGACTGGAGGAAGGTAAGAAAAATCCGGAATATTGGACCGAGTATGAATTGCCGGAGAAGTCAGGCTCCTGTGTTGTGTTTTACCAGGAAAAATGTTTAAAGGAAAAAGCAGGGCAGGTTGCGAAAATTATCAGTGATTATTGCGCAATGAAAAAGCTGTTTTTGATTCCATCGAATAGAGAAGCCAGTGATTATATGATGGAAAAACCGGATTTCATGTGGGTGATTTTTTATGGAGAAGATGATCTGGATGTTTTGGAAAAAGAATTACAGGATCATTATTCAATTATAGAGAGTCATAGACAGGATAATAAAGCTGTGTATTTGCTATCGGAGATAGAAGGGAAGGGAGACAGAGATCGATTTATACAGGATTACAGGAATATTTTTGCACGGTTAAATACAGACACAAAGCTTATGGTTGGAAATGGGTTTGTATCATTATCCCAAAAAGAGGAAAACATGGAAATGATTCAGACTACATTGAAAATTGGGGAAGAATTTAGTCCGGAAAAAAATATTTACCTGATTGAAGAATACTATCAGGAATTGTCAGTATATTATATGGCACAAGAAATAGATGAAATGGATGACCGCATTGAAGAATTGGAAGTGATTAAGGAAGAAGATCGTAAAAAAAATTCGAATCTTTATGAAACATTATATTACTACCTTTTCTTTAAACAAAACTCTATGTATGCAGCAGCAAGGCTGAGAATCCATCGGAATACACTTCTTCACAGAGTAGCACAAATCAATGAGCTTATACATCTGGATGATATGGAGTGTTTGAAAAGACAGCGGATTCTTATGGTGATGCAGCTGGAACGTATAAAAGCAAAAAAACGCAAAAAATTATAAAAGGAAAACGTGACTGGTAGATGGATGATCAGTCACGTTTTTTGCTTTTCATGTATCAAAAACTCATAGATAAAATCAATAAATAGTCCTATAAATAGAAAATGTGCAGCTTTGTAAAAAATGATAAAGAGATTCGTTCTTTTTGTACGATGAAAACAAAAGCAAGGACTAGTAATATAAAACTGTTAAAAAATAGTATATGAAAAAAAAGAGATTAAGTAAGTGTGTAAGATGCAAAAAAGTTCATTTTGCATGCTTCGGGTAGGAGATATATGAGGGAGAAAATAAAGAAAATTGCAAAAGAAATAGAGGAGGAATTGATACATATCCGTCGGACTCTTCATCAGCATCCGGAACTCGCATTGCAGGAAGTCGAAACGTCAAAATTGATTGCAGAAAATCTGAGAAAGCTTCCCGGGGTTGCTGTGTATGAAAATATGGCAGAAGGTACCGGGGTAGTAGGGATCCTGGAAGGGAGAAAAGGACCGGGAAAATGTGTCATGTTACGTGCCGATATTGATGCGCTTCCGATTGAGGAACAGGTAGATACGGAGTTTAAGTCCAAAAATCCGGGAAAAATGCATGCTTGCGGACACGATGCACATGCCGCTTGGATTATAGGAGCAGCAATGATTTTGAGCCGGCTTCAGGATGAATTCTGCGGAACGGTTAAATTTGTATTTCAACCGGGAGAGGAATGCGGAAAAGGGGCAAAAGCTCTGATCGAAAAAGATAAAATACTGGAGAATCCGAAAGTGGATGCGGTGTTTGCCGCTCATGCCTGGCCGACAGTGCGGGCAGGGAAAATCGGGATAGCCGCAAAATATGCATTTGGATGCCCGGGTGGATTTACCATCAAAATAATTGGAAAGGGCGGACATGGTTCATGGCCGTATGAATGTATCAATCCAATCACAGTGGCAAATCAAATCTGCATGGCATTGCAGGCTGTAGTGGCGGAGAAGGTTGATTCGACCGAGCCGAGGGTGATTTCAATCTGCTCCATTCATGCAGGGGATGCCGGAAATATTATTCCGGATGAGTGTGTGATACGCGGTACATTCCGTGCGACAGAAATGTGTATCATGAAGCAGGTATCTTCCGAAATAGAAAATGTTGTTTCGGGAATTACTGCGATGCATGGAGCCAAATATGAGATGAATGTTTTTGTCGCCGGAGAGGCAGTGAAAAATCATCCGGATATGATTGTACTTTCGAAAAAGAGCGCAGAAGAAATTCTTGGAGAAGATAACTGCTACATCATTGATAAAAAGCATTTAGGCGGAGAAAATTTCGCCGAGTACAGTAGCCGGGTCCCGGGATGTTATATGTTTGTGGGAATCGCTACTGATCGGACAGAAGGAAAATTTGGATTACATAGTCCTGTTTTCGAAATAGCAGAAGAGGTTCTTGCACCTGCATCCGCAGTGTTTGCAAATATTGTACTTAATTATTTTGAACAAGAGACAGAGGTGGAAAAATGTTTAAGGTAAGTTATTTTATGGAAGTACTCCCAACCATTGCAAGAAAAGTGAATGTTACGTTCGAGCTCACAATTGTGGCGACGATATTTGCTTTACTGATAGGTGTAATCGTAGCGATTATCAGCTATTACAAAGTAAAAGGTCTTTACCCGCTTACCAGAGTTTATGTTTCTATTATGAGAGGAACACCAATCGTAGCACAGTTATATTTCTTCTATTATGGACTGGCACTCTATAGCGCGGTAATACGAGATATGACACCACTTGTGGCAGTGGCCGTTGTAATGAGTTTTAATATGGGTGCATTCATGTCAGAAAGTATCCGAGGTGCACTTCTTTCCGTGGACGAAGGTCAGAAAGAAGCTGCATATTCACTGGGAATGACAAATTTTCAGCTGATTACGAGAATTATTATCCCGCAGGCAGTCAGAGTTGCGTTGCCGCCGCTCTTTAACGATGTGATCAATTTGATAAAGATGACGTCCCTTGCATTTATGCTCGGTGTACCGGATATTATGGGAGCTGCAAAAATTGAGGGAGCAAAGACTTTTCGGTATTTCGAAATTTATGCGGCAGTTATGCTGATTTACTGGGTAATCATTTTTGTTTTAGGATTAGCACATAAATTCCTGGAGAAGAAGTGTGCAAATATGTATTAAACAGTGTTCTTAAATGGAAAACCATTAAGATAGAATTATTTATTAACAGGAGGAACTATTTATGAAAAAAAGAATTCTCGCAGCAATGCTTGCGACAGTTATGGTAGCAGCTATGGCAGTCGGATGTGGAAGCAGTTCAGCTACTAATTCAGAATCTACAGGAGATGCAAAAGCTGAAACAGAGACCGAAACAAATGATGAGACAAGAAAAGTAGTACTTGTAACAGCAGGAATAGGTGAACCGTACAGCCTTCTCGCCGATGATGGTACATGGACCGGTATCGATGCAGAAATGTGGGCAGAGATTGAAAAGCGTACAGGCTGGGAAGTTGAAGTAAAACAGGCATCATTTGATTCTATCTGGGGTGAACTTGATACCCAAAGAGCAGATGTGTCTGCAAACTGTTGGGCTGTAAAACCGGAAAGAACAGAAAAATACTATGCAACTATTCCGTACTATGGAGATGCTCAGTGTGTAATCGTACCGGAATCAAACACAGACATTAACACATTTGATGACTTAAAAGGCAAAAAAGTAGGATGTACAAATGGACAGGCTGCACAGACAATTATTGAAGAGATGTCACAGGAAATCGGATTCGAAGTAGTGCTTTACGAAGACAGTACTGTTGGTATGAATGACCTGAATCTTGGACGAATTGATGCATTTGCTAATACAACGACAAACGTTAATAATTTCATGCACTACAATGATACCATCAAATTCCGTTTTCTTGATGAAAATCTTACAGCAAATAACGTAGCATACTTTATTCAGAAAACAGATGAAGGTAAAGAACTCTGTGATGAGTTAAATAAAGTCCTTCAGGAAATGCTTGATGACGGAACAGTAGCAAAGATCACAGAAAAATGGATGTTTGCTGATATGACACAGTTGATTCAGAAATAATATAAAACAGGAAGATTGAGAAAAGTATGGGAACAGAAAAGCCAATGGTTAAGATTGAACATCTGTATAAAGAATTTGATTCGGATACGAAGGTTCTGAAGGATATCAATCTTACAATCAATAAAAATGAAGTAATTGCAATTCTGGGACCTTCGGGAACCGGAAAATCCACATTGCTGAGATGTCTTAATTATCTTACGGTTCCTACCAAAGGAATCATTGAGATTGGGGACATTCGGATCGATGCTGAAAATCACACGAAAAAAGATGTGATCGAACTCCGTAAACATTCTTCAATGGTATTTCAGGGATACAACTTATTTAAAAATAAGACAGCTATTGAAAATGTAATGGAAGCACTTGTTGTAGTTCAGAAAAAACCGAAAGAAGAAGCAGAAAAAATAGCACTTGAGCTGCTTGCAAAAGTAGGAATGCTTGAAAGAAAAGATTTTTATCCTTCCAAACTTTCCGGAGGACAGCAGCAGAGAGTCGGGATTGCAAGAGCGCTTGCAGTAAACCCGAATGTATTATTATTTGATGAACCAACCTCAGCACTGGATCCTGAATTGGTGGGTGAAGTTCTGAATACAATCAAATCACTTGCGGAAGAAGGAACGACTATGATTCTGGTTACGCATGAGATTGGGTTTGCACGGGAAGTTGCAACCAGAGTTTTATTCATGGATGGCGGGCAGATTGCAGCAGACGGAACTCCGGAAGAAATCATCGATCATCCTGACAATGAAAGAATCCAACAATTCTTGAAATTTATTTCAAATTAGTGACAGAAATTAAAAAAAGCGCCACACGTGAAAAGTGTGGTGCTTTTTAAAATTGACATTTTTTCCCGCATACTATAAAGTGATTATTAGAACATTTTATTGAAGAAGGGATCAGATATGAACATTCTTGTTATTGATGCACAAGGCGGTGGAATCGGGAAGCAGGTAGTAGCCGCGATTAAACAGAATATGCCTGAGATGGAGATCACTGCTGTTGGCACGAACAGCGCTGCTACAACAGCGATGCTGAAGGCAGGGGCGGATCATGCGGCCACCGGAGAGAATGCCGTAATCGTCGGATGCCGCAGAGCGGATGTGATCGTCGGCCCGGTTGGAATCGTAATTGCAGATTCATTATATGGCGAGATTACTCCGGCGATGGCACTGGCTGTTGGACAGAGTAATGCCAGACGGCTGCTGATCCCTGTCAATCATTGTGATAATTTCATCGTGGGTGTTTCCGATCTTGCGTTGGGAAAATTGATTGAGGGCGTGATAAGTGAGATCAGGAAAATGTAGAGACGACCGGGAGAAAATCGTTGCTGTTGTCGGCTTGACTTTGGGGTAAATTCTATTTAAAATGATAATGTCTGGACAGGAAGTCCGGCATAAGCGCTGAAGCGTTTTAATTTAATTTATAAATACAGACGATGACGATATACATAAGAAGGTATATGACCGCTCAGAAGAGTGATTGTATATCTTTTTTTGCTGAGTTCGGATGTGGCTGTAGACAAAATCATTTTTCAGGAGGTAAATATTATGGCATGTTTTATTGTCCCTGTTACAGAAGCGGTTATTACAACAATAGCAGGAAAAGCATTGGAATCTAAGGAGAAAGAGGTACAGGAGGCGGATGTACAGCAAAGCACAATAGAAGTAAAAATTCCATTTACAAGAAAACTAAAATGGCTTACAAATCTTCTTTGGGGAGGTTCTGTATTACTGGCGTTTGAGCATTTTTGGCACGGAGAGATCGTTCCGTTTTTCCCATTTCTGACAGCGATGAATAATCCGGCAGATACGGCAGAGATGCTGCATGAAATGGCGCTTGTAGGTGGTACCATGGCAGTGTGGATCACTGTGATCTGGGTTGGAATCGTGGTGGCTGCTGACCATATCGTAAAGCGGCCAGCTATTGAGGCTGCTGAACTCAAGGAGGTATAGGATGACACTGCTTACTTGTATTTTCGCTGCCATCATCAGTACGATTCTCTGGTATAGGGGAGCGCCGAAGAACGAAATGAAATTACATATTCTGTGTTACTTATATTGGGGAGCCTCTCTGATGTGGATGGTGGATGCTGTGTTTGAGTACCTGGAAGCAGGTGCAGAGTTTTTTGCACCGGCACCACTGGATATGCTCAATGATTTTTTCCTCGGCCTGGCGGTGGTTGCGCTTGGTCTGATTATTTGGCTGGTAATATTATTGATCAAAGACCCGAAAGGTGTTGTGAAGGCATCCTTGAATAAGAAAAAATAATATTTTGTGAGGGATAAGTATGAACCTTTTTTTATTTTTTGAACAGCATCCCAAGGCCGCTGTTGCTTTTTCGGGCGGCGTTGATTCTGCCTACCTGTTATATGCTGCAAGTCAATGCAAAGCGGAGGTAAAAGCATATTATGTAAAAACTGCATTTCAGCCGCAGTTTGAACTGGATGATGCGATTCGGCTTGTCAAAGAGTTGAATATTCCCATGCAGGTTTTAACGCCTGATGTACTGTCATCCGAGGCTGTTGTGTCAAATCCGGACGACCGGTGCTATCACTGCAAACGTATTATTTTTGAAGAGATACAAAAGGCAGCGGAAAAAGATGGATTTACGACGATTCTTGACGGAACGAATGCGTCCGATGACGCGGGGGATCGCCCCGGTATGCGGGCACTTCGGGAGTTATCTGTATTGTCTCCATTACGGGAGTGCGGTCTCACAAAAGATGAGATACGGCAGCTTTCTCGTGAGGCTGGCCTGTTTACCTGGGATAAACCCGCTTATGCCTGCCTCGCAACACGGATTCCGACAGGAGAAAGAATCTCAAAAGAAAAATTAGAAGCAACTGAAGAAGCAGAAAAATTTCTTTTCTCTCTTGGGTTTACAGATTTTCGGGTTCGCCGGATGGGAGATGTGGCAAAGATTCAGGTTCCTTCTCGGCAAATCCCAAAAGTGATCGAAAACCGTGAAACGATTACAAAGGAATTGAAAAAACATTATTCTTCCGTATTGCTGGACTTGGAGGTGAGGGCATGAGAAATGATACCAAAGCAATTCTGGAAGCGGTTCAAAAAGGTGAAATGACAGTAGAAGAAGCGCTGCTCTTTCTGAAAAAGGCACCTTTTGAGGATATCGGGTATGCGAAGGTCGATTCTCACCGCGCGATCCGGCAGGGAGTGGCAGAAGTCATTTTCGGTGCAGGAAAGACGGTCGGGCAGATGCTCGGAATTGTGGAACAAATGAAAAAGAACGGACAGCAAACGATTCTGATCACCCGGCTTTCCGAGGAATCGGCGGAACAGATTTCCGCTGTGTATGAAATGGACTATCATAAAGATGCCAGAATCGGGTTGATCGGAAGTATGCCCGCGCCAAATGGAATCGGGAAAATTGTTGTCGCAACGGGTGGGACAAGTGATATCCCAGTTGCAGAGGAAGCGGCCCTGACAGCGGAAGTTTATGGGAATGAGGTCACGCGTCTGTATGATGTGGGGGTTGCCGGTCTGCACCGACTGCTGGCACATCTGGATGATATTATGAGCGCCAGTGTCGTTATTGCTGTTGCCGGTATGGAAGGCGCACTTGCCAGCGTAATCGGAGGGTTGGTTGATTGTCCGGTGATTGCGGTGCCTACCAGTGTAGGATATGGAGCGTCATTCGGTGGATTATCCGCATTATTATCAATGCTGAATTCCTGTGCCAGCGGAGTGTCGGTGGTTAACATTGACAATGGATTTGGAGCAGGATATCTGGCAAGCAGGATCAATCATATGGAGGTAAAATAATATGAAGACTTTATATTTAGATTGCGGTATGGGAGCTGCCGGGGACATGCTGACAGCGGCGCTTTTGGAACTGCTGCCCGATAAGGAAGAGTTTCTCCGTGAATTGAACGGACTGGAAATTCCGGGAGTGACTGTTTCCGGTGAGAAGATTGCAAAGTGCGGAATCCAGGGGATGCAGGTTACCGTCAAGGTGAACGGAACAGAAGAATCTGAAGATATGCATGATCATGTGCATGAACACGCACATGACCATAACTGCGAACATACACATGACCATGACCATAATCATATCCATGAGCACGGCCATATTCATGATACTTCCCACGAACAGGCTCACGTTCATCACCATGTTCATTCTCACCATCACCACAGCGGAATGCATGAGATCGGGCATATTGTACAGGACCTTCCGCTATCAGAAAAGGTAAAGGCGGATATTCTTGAGGTATATTCTCTGATTGCAGAAGCGGAGAGCCACGTACATGGCGTCCCCGTGAAAGAAATCCATTTCCATGAAGTCGGCACGATGGACGCCATTGCGGATATTACCGCGGTCTGTCTGCTCATGGATAAGCTCGCCCCGGAGAAGGTCATTGTCTCCCCGGTTCACGTAGGAAGCGGTCATGTCAGGTGTGCCCACGGAATTCTTCCGGTTCCTGCGCCGGCAACGGCATATATTCTGAGGGATGTACCCATTTACGGCGGCAGTATAAGAGGAGAGCTTTGTACACCTACCGGCGCGGCACTTCTTAAGCATTTTGCTACCGGGTTCGGAGAGATGCCGGTTATGAAAACAGCTGCGATTGGTTACGGAATGGGTAAAAAGGACTTCGATACGGTCAATTGTGTGCGTGCTTTATTGGGAGAAACCGAAGAAACAGGGGATACGATCGTAGAGCTGCAGTGTAATCTGGATGATATCACAGCAGAGGCGATCGGCTTCGCGCAGGAGCAGTTTTTCGAAGCGGGGGCTCTGGAAGTATATACGATACCGGTTCAAATGAAAAAATCCCGTCCGGGTGTGCTTCTTACCGTTATGTGCCGTGAGGAAGATAAAGAAACCATGCTTCGATTATTCTTCCGGAATACGACGACACTCGGGGTTCGTGAAAATGTCAGTCGGCGATATAAGCTTTCCCGGACAATCCGGAAAGTAGATACAGAATTTGGAGAAGTGCGAAAAAAGGTGGCTTCGGGATATGGCGTGACGCGGGAAAAGTACGAGTACGAGGACATAGCCCGAATCGCGAAAGAACAGGAGATGAATCTAGAAGAAGTAGCAAGAAGAATCGATATGCAGGCAGGACGAAAAGCAGAAGATTAATAATGTGCTTTATGTAATATCTGTTTCGTGCTAAACTATAGTTCATTATGATTCGATGCTGGTTCTGTCTCACTTTAAGGGGCATCCGATGGGAGGCTATGGCGGCGCATTAAAGCAATTATCGATCGGAGTGGCTTCTTCCTATGGTAAGGCATATATCCATGGAGCCGGTGTGCCGGAGTATATCTGGACCTCAGATCATGATTCGTTTCTGGAGTCCATGGCAGAGGCGGAAGATCCGTGTCTAAATGATATCGGTATTCTGGTATCGACAGATCCGATCGCGGTGGATCAGGCCTGCATTGATCTGGTGTATGCCTGTGATGATCCCGGCAAAGCACATTTCCTGGAGCGGATTGAAAGCCGTAATGGGATCCATACAATTGAGGCTGCTGCGGCATTGGGATATGGCACGAGGGAGTATGAGCTGATCGAGGTTGAATAAGAGAATCCGGAAGCGTTGTCGCCTCGGATCAAAGGATAAAATTACGGCAGAATATTTGAGAAAAACTATGTAATCACTCGTAACCGCACGAAAAAGAAACACAATGTGGAATTTCGCCTTGATAGAGCTTTGCCGGAAATGTATAATTAAAATCAGACAAAGTATACCAATTCCCGGGGGTGTATCATGAACGAGCTTTCACAAAATCTGTTAAATCAGGAGCAGGCAATCAAGCATTTTCTGCATGATTACGCAAATAAAGAAAAGGGCGGACAAACGATTCAGAATATTCTTGCTGACGCAGGAAGATATTATGATGCGGACCGTGCCTATATTCTGGAATGAAACGCACAGCGAACTATGGTCAATAATACATATGAATGGTGCCGTGAGGGGATTCCGACTAAAAGTAATGGACTTCAGGGTATTCCTGCAGATATGGTTGAAAGCTGGTTCAGGCTGGTTAAAGAAAGAGGAGAATTCTTTATCTCGTCTCGGGATGAGGATTATGTTCCCGAATCAGAGACCTATCAGATTCTGGAGCTGAGAGGGATCGACAGTGCAGGGGGTTCGCCGCTTGTGGTGGATGGCGAGATCATAGGCTTTTTCGGAGTAGATAATCCCAAACGGAATACCGGACATCTTCTGCTTCTATCTGTTATTTCATCGACTTGCTGTATTGAGATTGCGAACAAACGACTGGAAGATTCTAATAAAGCATTAGAAGAACGGATGAAGATCATCCAGTCATTGAGTGAAATTTATACATCGGTATATTATATTGATCTTACAAAGAATTATTTTACAGAGCTCTCATCGGTATCTGATGTACGTACGCACATCGGAGCATCCGGTGATGCACAGGAACGGCTGAATTATTTTTCCCATCATATGGTGACTCCTGACTGCACGGATGAGTTACAGGTATTTGCGGTCTTTATCCGGATCTATTCTGGGCACACATCGGAAAGTCGGATTATTCTGGGATTCCGAAATGTCGATTCGATCGTGGAAGAAGAAAGAAAACATATCAAAACTTTGGAGACACAAAGTGAGATTATAGAGGGAATTGGCTCAGAGTACTATTCTGTTCTTCTTGTTGATCCGGAAACGGATACCGTGACCACTTACCGCGCACAGGATGAAGACGGCCGTGCTATTGCGGAGCATTTTTGTAAGCATAATGGCTGTTGGTCAAAAGGATTGCGCAGTTACGCAGAGGAACTTGTTTCGGAAGAAAGCCGCGGTGAATTTATCGAAAAACTGTCGTTGGATCATATTCGTGCAGACGGCGAAGACTACTCTTTGACTTATGAAAAACATACAGATGACGGAACCATATATCTGCAGGCAAGGGTTGCGTTTGTAGAGAAAAAAGACGGTGGTTTCGTCGCTGTAGTCGGTACCAGAAATGTAGATGATCTGATCAAGAAGGAGCGCCAGCAGGAAATGGCACTGCAGGCAGCATTTGATGCGGCAGAAGCGGCAAATAAGGCTAAGACGGATTTTCTGTCCAATATGTCCCATGATATCCGCACACCTATGAACGGCATTATCGGAATGACGGCAATTGCCGCGTCGCATATTGATGATAAAGAGCGGGTTCAGGATAGCCTTCAGAAAATTACTCAGGCGAGCAAACATCTGCTCAGCCTGATCAACGAAGTTCTGGATATGAGTAAAATCGAGTCAGGAAAAGTGGATCTGATCGAGGAAGAGTTTAAACTTTCCGACCTGGTGGATAATCTGCTCTCTATGACCAGTTCACAAATCGCAGAGCACCATCATGAGCTTTCTGTCAACATTTCCGGTGTGATCCATGAAGAGGTAATCGGTGACAGCCTCCGCATCCAGAAGGTGTTCACCAATCTGATGGGAAATGCGGTAAAATTCACACCGGATGGCGGAAAGATCCGGCTCTCTATTTCTGAAAAACCTTCGAACCAGGCGGAAATCGGCTGCTATGAATTCGTTTTTGAAGATAACGGAATGGGGATGAGTGAAGAATTCATGGAGAAGATTTTTGAACCGTTCACCCGAGCAGAAGATGGACGCGTAAATAAAATACAGGGGACCGGTCTTGGTATGCCGATCAGCCGGAATATTGTCCGCATGATGGGAGGAGATATCAAGGTTGAAAGTAAGCCGGGAGTCGGTTCGCGCTTTACGGTGACGATGTACCTCAGGCTTCAGGAAGGCTCGGATGTACAGTATGACAAATTTGTTGATCTGGATGTACTTGTGGCGGATGATGATGAATTAAGTCTCGAGTCCTGCTGCGGCATGCTGAATGATATGGGGATGAAAGCCGAGGGTGTGTCTACAGGGGCCGAGGCTGTTGATCATATTGTGCTTCACCATAACCAGAAGCGGGATTATTTTGCTTGCATTATTGACTGGAAGATGCCGGATATGGACGGGATTGCAACGACAAGAGCAATACGGAAAGCCGTGGGAAATGACGTGCCGATCATAATCATCTCTGCCTATGACTGGTCGGATATTGAGCAGGAGGCCAGAGCGGCCGGTGCAAATGCATTTATCAGTAAGCCGCTGTTCCGCTCCAGACTGACAAAAACGTTCAATACTCTTGCAGGAGACGAGAAAGCACAAGAACCGAATATACCGTTTGTTGATCTGAAAAATATGGATCTGACAGGCCGCCGCGCGTTGCTGGTAGAAGATAATGAACTGAACGCAGAAATTGCAACAGTCATCCTGGGAACAACGGGGCTCGCAATCGAGCATGTGGCTGACGGTACGGAGGCCGTTGACAGAATGGCATCATGTAAGGACGGTTATTACGATATCATCTTTATGGATATCCAGATGCCGCGGATGAACGGGTATGATGCTACCAGAGCGATCCGCTCCATGGATCGGAATTACTGCAGACAGGTACCAATCGTTGCCATGACGGCAAATGCATTTGCGGAGGACGTACAGGCGGCCAAAACGGTTGGTATGAATGAGCATATTGCCAAACCGCTTGATCTCAAATCGCTTGCCAGAACACTGGACAGATGGTTGAACTAATGTAAGAAGGATGACAGAATATGTAACAATTTGAATCTATTTTGCTGAGAGTCTGGCTGTTTGCCAGGCTCTTGCGTTATGAGCAAAATTATTTTCTGTGAATGATTTCTTCCAGTACTTGTTTGTCAATCTTCCCGGAAGCAATGGTGTGATCCAGCCACAGATTCAGGGAATCGATGGCAAGAGCCATTTTCGACAATTCATCTTTGATTCTAAGAAAATCAGGCAGTTCATCTTCCGTAAGTTCGCCGTCTACTGTTATTTCAATAAGACGTTCCTTCGCGTGTGACAGCCGATTCAATGTGGCTAGCATCTCCAGGGTAATCTGGGAGAGTTCTTTTGCATGAATCTCAGGTACATACTCGATTCCAATCGGGCATTCATGAGAGCAGAAATAGTTGCATAAAGAAGGATTTTTGTAGCAGTCTGCCATCGCAAGTACCTCTTCCGGATGCGGCAGTGTCCGTTCATTTTCGATTTTTTCAATACGGTCAGAAGAAATGAAGCCAAGTTTCTCGGCTGCTGCTTCCCGGGAATATTCCATATTTTCCCGGCTGATCTGATAAATATTTTTAATTTCTTTTGTTGATTTTCTTCCCATAATAAAATCCCCCTAATTAATCTGATCCTGAAAATATTATATATGATATTGACAACGAAGCGAATTTATTTATTCTTAAGATTTACTTTATATCACCTCAAAAAAGGAGAAATAGATGATACTAATTCGCAAATGATTTTGTTTATTTGAAGGAAGGATTCAAGTATAATATTGGCATAATCTGGCGGAAAGGAGAATAGGAAGATGAGTATAGAACAGAGAGTCAGGATGTGCCTTATGATTGAGAGAATACACGAACAGAAAGATTACAGTAAGATACTTGGACTGGAAGAAAATTCAAAATTCCATGGGAAAAGAATCGCAGAAGAGGAGGATGAAGAACGATGTTAACATTCATATTTACAATTTTCATGTTTTTGATATTTGGAAAAATACTTGTTTTTGCGGTGAAAGCAGCATGGGGAATTTCAAAAATCATAGCCAGTGTTGTGCTGCTTCCGTTATTTTTAATCGGCCTTGTGGCAGTCGGCCTGATTAAAATTGCATTTCCGGTGTTGCTGATCGTGGGTGTGATTTCACTGTTTGCGCCGAAGCGTTTATAGGAAAAACGTACTGCTAAAAGTTATTTTTAAGTCTAAAAACTAATAAAAGGAGAATGAAAAATGTATCAGATTAAAAATTTTATGGAAAACGATGATGTGAAGGTAATTGATTCTTTGGGAGCATTTTCAGTGGTTGAGTACCAGCGCGACTTAAGTGTTATGCCGGAAACGGCAATGGAAGCATTTTATGCGAGCCAGATGAATGTTCGAAAAAGGCAGGTTGTCTGTGATGTCTCCAAATCGAATGTGACGGTTCAGGCAGGCACGATGCAGTGGATGGTCGGGAATGTAAAGGCCACAACGGGAATCAAAGGCGTCGGCGATCTGTTCGGAAAAGCAGTGCGCGGTTCCGTGACAGGAGAATCGGCAATCAAACCGGAATATACCGGAGACGGAACATTGGTGCTTGAACCGACGTATCAACATATTTTGCTGTTGGATTTAAGCGAATGGAATGGTTCGGTTGTGCTGGATGACGGACTCTTTCTTGCATGTGAATCCTCATTAAAACACAAAGCAGTGATGAGGTCGAATCTGTCTTCCGCAGTTGCCGGAAATGAAGGATTATTCAATCTGGGTATTCAGGGAAACGGAATCGTCTGTCTCGAATCACCCTGCCCGAAAGAAGAGTTGGTGGAAGTTACGCTGGATAAGGATGTTTTGAAAGTAGACGGGAACTTTGCTATTGCATGGAGTGGCAGTCTGGAATTTACCGTGGAGCGCTCCGGGAAAAGTTTACTCGGATCGGCAGCATCGGGAGAAGGGTTGGTAAATGTGTACCGCGGAACCGGAAAGGTGCTGCTTGCACCGGTCAGATAGTAACAAAGTTGCAGGTCTTGCATTGAACTTGTTTGTGGAGAATGATAATATGATATCAGACATTACAAATATCTGGTCTTGATGCGAGGAGAAAAGATTGATATGCCAAAGGGAACGAATCAGAAATTTAAATTATACCGGGTTGCACAGATCATGCTGGAGAGGACGGATGAAAATCACTATATCACAATGCCGGAACTTCTGGAGGCGTTAAGAGAGTATGATATCACCGCAGACAGAAAGAGCGTTTATTCGGATTTGAAAGATCTGGAAAAGTTCGGGGTTGAGGTTGCGGGAGAGCCGGTGGGTAACCGGTACCATTATCACGTGATCGACCGTCCTTTCGAACTTCCGGAACTGAAGCTTCTGGTGGATGCGATCCAGTCTTCCAGGTTCATCACAGAACGAAAATCGAATGCATTGATCAAGAAGCTGGAAAAACTGGTCAGCAGATATGATGCAATGAAGCTGCAGCGCCAAGTATATGTATCCGGGCGAATCAAGACCATGAACGAGAGCATTTATTATACGGTCGACGCGATCCACAATGCGATTTCGGAGAATAAGAAAATCCGTTTCCAATATTTTCAGTGGAATGTAAAGAAACAGATGGAACTGCGCCATGATGGAGCTTATTATCAGATTAGCCCATGGGGACTTTCATGGCATGATGATAATTATTATCTGGTTGGATATGATTCGGAGGCCGGGAAGATCAAGCATTACCGTGTAGATAAGATGCTGCATATCCAAATGTGTGATGAAGCCAGAGAAGGGAAAGAACATTTTAAGAAACTGGACATGGCTGAATATGCTAAGAAGAGTTTTGGAATGTTTGGAGGAAAAGAATGTCAGGTCAAACTTCTGGTAGATAATGCGCTGGCGGGAGTTATCATTGACAGGTTCGGGAAAGATGTGATGCTTGTCCCGGTGGATGAGGAGCGTTTTACAGTGAATGTGAAAGTCTATGTCAGCGGGCAATTCCTCGGGTGGATTATTTCGCTTGGAGAAGGAGTGAAAGTGGTTGGACCGGATGATGTTGTGGAAATGATGAAAGAAGAGATTAAAAGGTTGACGCGACAGTATGTATAGGGGGGAATGTGGGAAGGGGACATAGCCACCCCTTTAAAGCAGATCAAGGAGCTTCTTGAGTTGCTTTTTATTGTACCGGGAAAAGTTTCGTGATAGAATTAAGGTATAAATTTTGCCGGTTGATTGGAGATGCCTGGAGCAACCGGGTAACACGGACAGGGATTTGCCTAAGGAGGATGATAGAAAATGAAAGATGTCATCATTATCGGAGCCGGTGTATCGGGATGTGCAGTGGCAAGAGAGCTCTCCAGATATGAACTGGATATTTGTGTACTGGAGAAGGAAAGTGATGTATGTGAAGGCACCAGCAAAGCCAACAGTGGTATCGTGCATGGGGGATTTGATGCGAAACCGGGAACACTGAAGGCGAAGCTGAATGTGCTGGGAAATCAGATGATGGATGAGATGGCGGAGAAACTGGATTTTCCTTTCCGGCGCAACGGGGCTATGGTCGTGTGTCAGAGCAAGGAAGAGATGGCGGTACTCGAGGAGCTGATGGAGCGCGGTAAAAAGAATGGAGTTGAGGGAATGGAGATGCTGAGCCGCAGTCAGGCGCTTCTTCTGGAGCCGAATTTGGCCGATACCGTATATGCAGCGATTCATATCCCCTCCAGTGGAATCGTATGTCCATTTGAAATGAATCTCGCCTATGCAGAAAATGCAGTGCAAAATGGAGTTCAGTTTCATCTGGAGACAGAGGTGAAGCAAATCGAGAAAATGGAGAATGGATTTCGTGTTCTGACCGATAAAGGAATGTTCGAAACACGATTCCTGATCAATGCGGCTGGAGTGTATGCGGACATATTTCACAACATGGTCAGCAGGGAAAAAATCCATATTACTCCACGCAGAGGGGAGTATTGTCTGCTGGATAAAAACGCGGGCAATTTGGTTGAACGTACGATTTTCCAGATCCCGACTCCAAAAGGAAAAGGAGTGCTCGTGACGCCGACTGTGCATGGGAATCTGTTGATCGGGCCTACAGCCGCCGATATTACGGATAAAGAAGGAACCGAAACAACATCCGATGGACTTGAAGAAGTTATGAAAAAGTGTACAAAATCCGTTAAAAATATCCCGAAACGGCAAATTATCACTTCGTTTGCAGGACTTAGGGCACATGAAGACGACGGTGATTTTATCATTCAGGAAGTGAAAGACGCAAAAGGATTTATCGATGTGGCAGGCATAGAATCGCCGGGACTTTCCAGTGTACCTGCGATAGGTGTTTATGTTCGCGATATTATGACAGGGCTCACAGAATTGTGCGAAAAGAAAAAATATTGTGAACATAGAAAGAGAATTACTCGCATTTCGGAGCTTTCAAGAGAAGAACAGAATGGTCTGATTCAAGAAAATCCGGCATATGGCCAGATCGTTTGCAGATGTGAGGGTGTTACAATGGGAGAAATCCTTGACGCGATCCACCGCCCTCTGGGAGCGACGACGTTGGATGGCATCAAGCGGAGAACGCGTGCAGGTATGGGACGGTGTCAGGCTGGATTCTGCACGCCTAAGAATATGGAGCTTCTTGCGGAAGAACTTCATCTGGAACTGAAGGATATACGGAAAACCGGAAGGAGGGATGCAAGATGAGAAGCTGTGATCTGGTTATTATCGGAGGCGGACCGGCAGGACTGGCGGCGGCTGTGGCGGCAAAGAAAAAAGGAATCAATGATATCCTTGTGATTGAACGGGACGAACGTCTGGGTGGTATTTTGAATCAGTGCATTCATAATGGGTTTGGCCTGCATACCTTTAAGGAAGAGCTTACAGGCCCGGAATATGCAGATCGTTTTATCCGTCAGGTGCAGGAGTTGGGGATTGTGTGTCAGACGAATTCCATGGTGCTGAACATCACGTCGGAGAAAAAAGTGACGGTTTTAAGTCGCACGGAAGGGATGCAGGATATCCAGGCTAAATCGATTATTCTTGCCATGGGATGCCGGGAGCGGCCGCGAGGGGCTCTGAACATTCCTGGGTACCGACCGCAGGGAATCTATACAGCCGGAACAGCGCAGAGGCTGGTTAATATGGAAGGATATCTTCCCGGAAAAGAAGTTGTGATTTTAGGTTCCGGGGATATAGGGCTTATTATGGCGCGCAGAATGACACTGGAGGGAGCCCATGTTCAGGTAGTGGCAGAGCTGATGCCATATTCCGGCGGCCTAAAGCGGAATATCGTTCAGTGCCTGGAGGATTATGGAATTCCTCTGAAGCTTTGCCATACGGTGATCGACATCAAGGGGAAACAAAGACTGGAAGGTGTTACGCTTGCGGAAGTGGACGAAAACGGAAGACCGATACCGGGAACGGAGGAAGAATACTGCTGTGATACACTGCTTTTGTCCTGTGGTCTGATTCCGGAAAATGAACTGTCGCAGGGAATGGGTGTCCGGATGAATCCGGTTACGAACGGTCCCGTTGTTGACGAAAGTCTTGAGACCAGCATTCCAGGGGTGCTTGCCTGTGGGAATGTACTGCATGTGCACGATCTGGTGGATTTTGTGTCAGAAGAAGCAAAATGTGCGGGAGAATGTGCAGCAGATTATATCCTGGGCCAGCTTGACAAAGCAGGAAAACGTGGAATTGCGATCGAGGTGGAAGGCGGAATTCGTTATACGGTTCCGGCAGAAATCTTGCCGGAACGCATGCGGGGGAATCTGAAAGTACGTTTCCGGGTGGGAAATGTATACCGCAATTGCTACATCAGTGTGTATTTGGATGAGAAACGGATTGCGCATAAAAGAAAACAAATTGTGACTCCTGGAGAGATGGAAGAGGTTATTTTAGAGAAGGAACAATTAGAAGGGGCCAGCCGGCCTGAGAGGATCAGGATTGTTTTGGAGTGCGGTGAAAAGCAGGATTGAGGTGAGCGGAAATATGGAGAAGAAGGTATTGACTTGTATCGGATGTCCCATGGGCTGTGAGCTTCAGGTAGAGATGGAAGACGGCAGCGTGATCAGTGTTTCCGGAAATACCTGTAAACGTGGGGATATTTATGCAAGGAAAGAAGTGACGAATCCGACCAGAATTGTGACGACGACAGTGCGTTTAAGCGGAGGCGGTGTAGTTCCGGTAAAGACGAAGGAGGATATTCCGAAGGAGAAGATCATGGACTGTGTCCGGGAATTGAAACAGCTTGTAATCGCAAGACCGGTTCAGATTGGCCAGGTGATTCTCGAAAATGCAGCCGGAACGGGAGTACCTGTGGTTGCAACTGCAAACAAAAAATAAGCGGTGGAAGGGGAGAAAAAACGGATGAAAAGGAATTTATACTATACTTCGGCGGATGGCGAGACGAGAATCCATGCGATTCTGTGGATACCGGAAGGAGAAGTCAGAGCGGTTCTTCAGATCAGTCACGGGATGGTGGAATACATCGGCCGCTATGAGCGATTCGCAGAGTATCTGAATGAATACGGAATCTGCGTAGTCGGAAATGACCATCTGGGACACGGAGAATCGGTAATTTCTGATGAGAAGCATGGTTTCTTTAAACAGCCGGATGGAAATGAATGCGTAATAAAAGATATTCATAAATTGCGTTTATACATGGGAAAGCAAT
Source organism: Bariatricus sp. HCP28S3_F11 (assembly GCF_052065395.1). NCBI lineage: Bacteria > Bacillati > Bacillota > Clostridia > Lachnospirales > Lachnospiraceae > Bariatricus > Bariatricus sp. HCP28S3_F11. The sequence goes on from NZ_JBQHUC010000011.1 coordinate 46,648, forward strand.
ATCCGAATACTCCCTATTTTATGTTGGGACACAGCATGGGATCATTTTTGATCCGACAGTATATGATGCTGCATGGGGAAGGTCTTTCCGGAGTGATCGTAATGGGAACCGGGGCACAGCCGGAACCGGTTCTGGTTCTGGCGAAACTTCTTTGCAGAGCGATGGCAGCATGCAAAGGATGGGAGTACCGGAGTAAGCTTGTTGACCAGCTTGCATTTTCTGGAAATAACAAAAAGTTTGAACCTGCCCGGACGCCGCAGGACTGGCTGACAAAGGATGAAAAAATCGTTGATGCTTATCGGAAAAATCCGTGGTGTACGTTCACATTTACACTGAACGGATTCTATCAGTTGTTCCGGACGATTCAGTTTGTTCAGCGCAAAAAGAACATTCAGAAAATCCCGAAAGATCTGCCGCTTTTCTTTGTCGCGGGAAGCGATGACCCGGTGGGGAATTTCGGAAAAGGTGTCCGGAAGGTGTACGAGTCCTGTCTAAAGGCCGGGGCTCAGAATGTAGAATTAAAATTATATGAGAACGATCGTCATGAAATCCTGAATGAAACGGATTATATGGATGTATTTGAAGATTTGCGAAAATGGCTGGAAGAAAATTTTGAAAAATAATGCTTGAATTTTCAAAAGTTATGTGATATTGTAAATGCAATCTCAGAAAACATTCTCAGATTCGTTTCGTGTAACTGGCTGCACGATTTCTGAACAGATTCAGTATTATTGTTTTATCAATTGATTCCATTTATTTAAAATTATATTTATACAAAATTATACAAAATCTTTCATGGCGCACTTTTTTGTGCGCCATCTAAGGACAGAATCTTTTCTGTCTCAAATATCATATCGTTCATTCTGTATCGAATGAATACCACTTTAATATTTTAACAGGATATTGCTTTAAAGTGCATATCAAAACAAAGGAGAGTGCGAATGATTCGTAAAAGAAAAAGACAGATTTTGTCGAAAGGTCTGGCTTTCTTCTTCCTACTGACTCTGCTGTTGCAGACGGTTACGGTACGCGCCGGAGAACAGGATAGCTATCATTCAGATGCCCGGTGCAGCCTGACAATCGAATTGAAGGATCTGGGAACAAGGCCGGAACATACTGTCTTCGACATTTATCAAGTCGGAACGGTTGAGGCAGAGACATCCCTTCATTTTCGATTGCTGGACAGGTACCGGAAAACGGGGATCAATCTGAAGCGGATCCGTCTGGCGGAGGAACAGGAAGAGGCAGCCGCGAAGCTGACCGGTGTGCTGAATGAGGACACACTGGTTGCAGAGATGGAATCCGGAGAAAATGGGGTGCTTGCCATCGTCGATCTGGAACAGGGGGCTTATCTTGTCAGGCAGAAAGACCCTGCCGATTATGGAAATGTCGCGCCGTTTCTGGTGTTCCTGCCGTATGGAACGAGTGAGAAATGGGAATATGACCTGAAGGTTTCGCCCAAAGCGGAACGCCTGGAACAGGATAAAACGCCGCTGCCGGAAATGCAGATTCAGACACATGTCCTTCCGATCGAAACAGGGGATTCATCTGAAGAGGTGATCTATGTGGCGTTATCCGTGGGTATGCTGTGTATTTTAATTATTTTAGTAGAAAGGAAACAAAAAAGTTGAAAAGAAAAGTATCTTTGATGGTATTTGTTTTCTTCTATCTTAGCTGTATTGCTATTATGGATTACCCTTATCTGGCGCGTATATATAACGGCCGTGTTCAGGGAAAGGCTGTGACAGAGTATGAAGAGACCATTGAAAAAATGGACCGGAACATGTGGCAGGAACAATTGGAGAGAGCTGAGAGGTACAACTGTTTCCTTGGCTCGGGAACGGAAGAGAGGCTGGAAGATCCTTTTGGAAATACATCTCAGAACCATCGAGAATATGAGGAACTTTTAAACGCGGGAAAAGAAGGGATTATGGGGTGGATCGAGATACCTCAAATACAGGTCACACTGCCCATTTATCATGGCACTTCTGAAAATGCACTCCAGAAAGGAGCAGGTCACCTGGAGGGGAGTTCTCTTCCGGTAGGCGGAACGGACACACATACGGTGATATCCGCACACCGGGGACTACCCAGCAAAAAGATGTTTACGGACCTGGATCAACTGGAAACAGGCGATCTCTTTTACATTCATGTGTTTCAAAAGATCCTGGCTTATCAGATTACGGAAATAGAAACGGTAAGACCGGATGAAACAGGGCCTCTGGCAATCCGTAAAGGGGAGGATCTGGCAACACTGGTCACTTGCACACCGTATGGAATGAATACGCATCGGATGTATGTTCATGGGAAGAGAGTTCCTTTTGAGAAAATCACAGGAGAAAGCACCGGGACAATCGAGATGGAGAGGTGGATCCGGGAATACGGGTGGCTTTGCCTGTCCATTGTACTGATTGTATGGCTTTTGATTCTAATAATACGTTTTTGCGGAAAAAAGGAAGATGCAGTCAGAGCAAGAAAGAGAAGGAGGAGAAAGGTAAAAAAATGCGGGAAACAAAATCAATCTGGAAAAAAGTGACGGTAGCTCTTTTTGCGGTGTTTATTCTTGCGCAGGCTGTTCCAAGAATACTGTCCGCAGAAGATAATACGGCAAATTGGACACTGGATGTGTATTATGTGAATGAAACGTCCCTCTATGATACGAAGAAGACGCAGGATTTTACGTTGAAATATCAGATGGAGTTCCATACAAATCAGGATCTGGGGGAAGGAAGCGTAGAGATCCGGATTCCAAAAGTGTTGCTCACCTATCGGGACGGCACGGAAATTCTTCCGGCAGATATTGCCGTGCCGGCGGGAACACCGGAGAATCCGACAGATGGGAAGAATACGCCGTTTAATTACTATGAAGAAGAGGATGAACTGGTATTTTTCAATTATAAGGAGATGCGTTCCGGGTCAAATGCGGCATTTCAAGTATTGTATAAGAACCTGGCTGTCATGAACATTGTTGACATGACAGAATGGTCGCTGACACCCAGGATTCAGGTGACTACAGAAAATGACACAGAGACGGCTGAACTGAAGCCGCTTACGGGGCGTGTGGACACCTATGCATCACTTGGCAGTGTGACGAAAACAACGTATGTAAGCGGTCAGAGCTATACGCCCGGACTTTATACAAAAAAGCAGGCAGAAGCATTTCTTTCGGGAAAGCTTCCGGAAGAATACGAGGAACATTTTGAAAATTACAAATATGTAGTCTGGGAAGTAAAAGCAAATGGAAATGGTACACAGCCATTTACACTCAAAATGGAAGAAACACCGAAGACTGCGGACCAGACGGCAGGGAGTATTGTCGGTATTAAAGTAAAGCGGGGATTTACCGTGGTAAGTCCGATTGATTATTCGGCCGGCACGGTAGAAATACGGGCGTCGGGCAGGCAGGATTCCTGGTCCGGAAGTCTCTATGTAGTGACGGCATATCCGGCAGAGGCAGTCACGGATGGGACGGTGCTGAACAACGAGGCGGCGATGATACTGATGCCGATAGACGGAAAAGATCCAGAACAGAAAAAGACAGGATCGGCCTCATGGACTTACAAAGAATATGAGTGGATCTATCCGGGCGATATTCTGAATGTGAATAAAGAGCAGGATCAGACATGGGAGAGCTGGCTGGAAGTATTCCGGTATGCAAAGGCGAATCAGGAAGATAAAGGAGCATTTCCATTTTCGACAAAAAGTATATGCCGCGGGTATGGTTACACACATGAGCTTTCCGGAAGCGAGATGGGAACATATCGGGAGGGAAGCAGCTATACGGTCAGCACCTTTGACGATACCGTCTGCGCTTATCTGTCTTCCGAAAAAAATGCCAGAGCAATGACGGGAGAAGATTATTACTTCTCGGAAGTTAAGATCATACAGAAAGACCGGGGATATGATGTGTGGGAAAATGATTTTGAACAGCCGGAACAGAATGAGGATGTGGACCAGAAGCTGGCTGTTTATGCGGTCTTTGCAGACACGGATCCGCGGGGAAACGGGGAATGGGAGCATATCGCAGATGTCGGTTGGAATGAAGAAGGAGAGATGACTTATTCTTTTACAGAGGCGCAGCTTGCGAGAAAACCATGGAAAGTCAAGGCGGTACATCAAAGCATCAATTATCAGACGACATGCGAAATATATGTGCAACTTCGGCTACGCTATGATTCCCCGGTGATGGAGGAACTTCTTGCAGCAGATCCGGACCAGATTATTCTGAAAAACAGTTCCGGCGCCGAGGTGCTGCACGATGGCGGACAGTTGACGATGCAGGACGATGCGGCAATTAAGCTTTCCAAAATGCAGATGCATGCGGCAGCTTATAAGACGGCAAAGACGACAAACGATGTGGTAAACGGCAGGGCGCAGGTGGAATATTGCCTGACCGCACATGATGGCTACCTGGTAGAATCCAATGAGGATGCAGTATATTTGAAACAAAATGGCGTGAAGAGTCCCGGAAGAAAGCATCTGGTATTTTATGATCTTCTTCCATATGGGATGAGATTTGATCCTTCCGGAGAAGTGATCGCTGGGCGTCTCAAGAATCTGAGTTATTCCGGTGTGTACAATACACCACAAAGCTGGGATACCACACAGGTGGAAGTGGAAATGGATTCCGAGAGAGATGTGATTGAAAATTATAAGGGAACCGGGAGAACGATGGAATCTTTCATTTGACATATCAAGGAACGGATTCCTCTGTGATGACAAGAAATTCTAATCAGTATACTTACTGGATGGAAGGCTGGGGCGTCAGCTTTCAGGCGTATTATGACTGGAAAGATGAGCAGGTCAGTCAGTCGGAAGCAAATATCTGCGCTTTTATGCCGGGGCAGGAGGATACAAAGCCGCTTCTGGGAACGCAAAGCGAAGTGGCCTGCGATGACGGAATCATCGTGCCGGAAGGATTTGAGGAGGATTATAAAAGTCTGGGAAGCGACATCAATCAGGACGGGATCACCAATATCCGCAATGTGCTTTACGCAAGAACACTTGCAACGGAAGACATCGCTCTGGCATCCCAGTCGGCTATCCAGAAGCTGGTCCGCGCGGATGAGGACCGTTTCGGGGTGTACCTGAAAAGCGCGAGAGTATCACCTTCGGGCGGCTATACCTATGACATAACGGTTACCAATACCTCTGCACAGCCGATGAGAAATATTGTGATTTTCGACAGACTGGAACATGCTGCATCCGACAGACGAGGAGTGCCGGAAGAGATCGATTTTGAAGATTCCTGGTGGTACGGGAGCTTTCGGGAAGTCGTTTTGGAGGGATTACAAAATCAGGATATTGCACCGGTCGTTTATTACAATGAAGATCGGGAAGCGGTGCTGCCCGAAGAGAAACAGTCTCCCGGGGAAGTTCTGACGACGGCGAATGGATGGTACTCAGAGGAAGAGTGGCAGTCACTTGGAAAGACAGCGGATGAGGTACGTGCGGTTGCGGTGGATATCAGCGATAAAAGAAATGGCGACGCGTTCATACTCGATTCGATGGAATCGGCGACATTTCAGATCAAGATGAAAGCACCTGAAAATACAGAAAACGGGGCTATTTATGCATATAATAATCCGGTTTTCTACTCTGTGACGGGGATGAATGGAGCAGAGAGTGTATATACCGTTAGCGGAAATTCCGTGAAAGTGTCTCTGGGAGGCAGCGGAATTCTGGAAATTGAAAAGCAGTTCGTGAAGGAGGTACCGGATGCCGTCAAAGCAGAGGAGTTTGAATTTTATTTAACAAGAATCGAGGATGATGCACCCAAATATGCCAATCAGGAATATCAGCTCTGGCGTACCAAAGACGATGGCACCTGGGAACAGGTGAATGGGATCTATGCTACGGACGCAAACGGAAAGCTTGTACTTCGGGCAGGAGAAAAGGCGGTATTTCTCCGGGTGAAAGATGTGGCACAGATTCGGGTGGAAGAGGAGGAAAATCCATTTTGGGAAGCTGAACAGACGGATGCGACCACCTCAGAAGATGGAATAGAAAAACGGGTAGTCCAGGTGAGAAATACCTATCGCCCGGTAGTGTACGTGCAGAAGAAATTGCTGGCAGTTCCGGAGGGAGATGCGGCAGCGGAAGATATTTTCACATTCCAGCTCCTGGCAGATGGGGAGCCGTATGCCCATCGGGAATTCTGGTATGTGGACAGCGTGCGGACGGATGGCGGGATTCCGCAAAAGGTTACAGCGTCCGGGCAGAACGGAATCGGGAAAACGGACAGCGATGGAAGATTTCAGATCAAAGCAGGGGAGATTCTTGCGCTCTTTCCCGGAGATTGCGGGACCAAGTATACAGTAAAAGAATGTGTGGAGAAAGACGCGGATTGGATCTGCAAAACGGATACTGTTGAAGGGATTCTGCCGGTTCAGGGAGCTTCGGCGAGTATTACCAATATTTATCGGTGGAAAAATCTGTATCTGACAAAGCAGATCACCCATCAGGATGTAAATGCATGCACGCAGGCATTTACATTTCGTATCACCGATTCAGAAGGAAATCCTGTTGCCGGAAAGCACTGGGTATTACTGGAAGAAGGAGAGGAGACCAAAGCAGAGGGTATCTTGAACCCGGATGGAAGCTTCACCTGCGTATGCGGCGGAAAAACGGTGAAAATAGAAGGATTGGAGGCGGAACAGACCTATCTGGTGGAAGAAACAGTAAGCGGGGAGCTTTACGAGAAAGTCAATCCGGGGACGGACGAGATTACTATGCCGCTTTACAGCAGTAAGAAAGAGATGGTGATTACCAATGATTATCAGAAACGATCCTTCTCGGTGTCCAAACAAGTGATCTATGATGCGACGGATTCGCAGCAGGCTGCAGAATTGGAAGAACGGTTATTCACGATGACGGTGACGGTAAGAGGAGAACTCCTGAGTGAGTATCCATATACTCTTACGGAGCAGGGCGAGACGGTGGATGGAGATCACAGGACGGATGCAAATGGACAGTTCCGACTGAAGGACGGTCAGACGGCCATTTTTGAGGAAGCGGGCCTCCGGGGTGATGAAATCACCGTTATAGAGACGAAAGATGTGGATTATCCGCAGATCTATCCTCCTTCCCAAAAACCATGGGAGGGTGAGCTGGGAGATGATACAGAAATTATCATCATGAACGGAAAAAGCGGAGGGCTTCTGATCGGGAAAACATATGTCGGCAAGGATGATGATTCCAAAACATATGTGGAAGAAGTGAAGGCAAAGGCATCATCTGTAAAAAAGCACGCGGTGAAGATGGTGCTTCGCGTGACGGATAAAGGCGGAAATACATATCAGTGGCCGACCTCCAGCCAGTATGTGAAGTCCATTCATCCGGATGGCACCAGCGGGAGTATATTCTGGTCGAAGGCAAGTGATTCTTCGGATGGTGCTTTGACGATAGAACCGTGGGATCTGGTTTACCTGACCAGTAAACAGATGAAGGATATTGTGTCATATTCGCTGGAAGAGGTGGAAGAATCTCGGCACCAGATCCGTTACTGGAAGGACAATAAATGGATGATCATCAGTCAGGATACACCCAGGGGAAATCAGCCTGTTAAGGGAAAACTGAATGAGATGGCGTTTGCTTCGATTATCAATAAAGTAGAAACCATGGAAATGACCGGCAGTATGGCGCAGAAGCGTATGCAGATCGGAAGTGAAGAGGTACCTGAGGGAGCAAGGCTGGTATGGCGTGTGGAACAGTATGACGGAGCCGGATGGAGCCCGGCGGAAGGGACCGCGTATCTGTCCTTTGACGCGGCAGGCATAACCTGTAGCGAAATCCTAAAGACAGGAAAGGAAGGAAAGATTATACTGACTAAAACAGCGAATGAATTTCCTTATATTCAATTTTGTGAAGATCGGGTCTACCTGAACCAATATGGAAATGCATCAGAAGGAGATCTGAGAATTGTTGAATTGACAGAAGAATCGGATGAGAGCTGGGGATTTCTGGTGGGATACGGAACAGAGGAGAATCTTGTGGAGTACAGCTGGGATCTGGAGCCGGAACGGGCGATCGCTTTCGTGAACGGAAACTGTGATGCCGCTATGGATATAGAGAAGAAAATGGATGGAGCTTCCGATGAGATTTTTGTTATGAATCTGAAACAGGTAATCTCGATTCGGAAGAATCCGGTGACAAAACCGGAAGACATAGCCGCAGAGCGGGCAGCAGCCGGCATTCCATATCGGATATATGACAGGAAAAGCGGAAAAGTGGAGGGTGAAGGAATAACCGGTGCAGAAGGAGAGATACAGATGAAGGCGGGCCAGTATGCCCGGCTGGAAGTCCCGGGCGATACCTTGTGGACCGTGTCCGAACAGGGGGAAGCGTCCTATGTACTTAGAAAACTGAGCGGGACTTCCGAGAAAAATACGGTCAAGCTCGGGAGGAACCGAATGCTGATCCGCCGTGAGATCCCGGAAGGGCAGATCGAGGAAATCATCCTTACACAGGCTATGGTGAATCAAGGCGTGGTTGACGCATCCACCCGTCAGAAGGTGAAGCTGAACAGCGGGGATGTTGTGATACCGAAAATGATCTTAAAGGATGGAAAAGTGTATGTTGTGGCAGGAATCGGAGAGAAAGCATTTTACAGAAATAAGAGTATTACCGGAATTACGTTCCCGGATACGATTAAGACTATAGGAGATGACGCATTCTACCTTTGCAGAGGGCTGGAAAGCGATCTGGTTTTGCCGAAGGCACTTAAGTCGGTTGGAAACCGGGCTTTTATGGAATGCAATTATATGACCGGAGAACTGGAGATTCCGGAAAGTGTCGTGACCATAGGCGAATCCGCATTTTCGGGCTGCAGATCTCTTACGGGAGAACTGAAAATACCGGAAACAGTAAAAGAGATAGGAAGCGATGCCTTCGGAGCCTGCATGGGATTTACCGGAACGCTTGTTATGCCGGGGAGCGGTACAGTTATGGGAGAACGGGTGTTTAACAATTGCCATGGAATTACAGAGGTTGTTATTCCGGAGGATATCACACGTATTGAAACGCGGACTTTCTTTGCTTGTAAAGGATTGAAAAAGGTATGGCTGACCGATCAGATTACCAGTATCGGAGATTACGCGTTCGCTTCCTGTGAAGTCCTGGAGGATCTGAAAATAGGAAATCATCTGGAGACGATAGGGGGAAGGGCTTTTCACAGCTGCTATGGGTTGAAAGGCCAGCTGAATCTGCCTTCCAGTATTCAGACCATTGGGGAAAGTGCATTTTATGATTGTACCGGACTTACCACGATCTATATTGACAGGCCGAAGGATTCTGTTGAAGGTTCTCCGTGGAATTTTCCGAAAGGAAAGGTAGGGATACTATGGAAAGAATAAGAATTCTTACTGTAAAAATAATGATGTTCTGTATCTTGATCGGTTCCTGCCTGGGGATGATGGCTGTGTTTGTACAGGCCGAAGAAGATATACCGGGAGTGATATTTGAAAACAGCAGGAATGAGGCACCGGATCTGTACATTAAAAAACAGGTGAAAACCGCCATGGAAGGATATGATCCGCCGGAAGATCAGGAATTTTCCTTTGTATTGAAGCTGGATGGAGAACTGGCGAAAAGGTTGGAATATAGAGTGTTTGATAAAGAGGATGAGGAAATCTTTGATCGGGATATCCTGGGGAACCGAAAACGATTTCAGACGGACCGTTCCGGAACGTTTGCACTGAAGGCGGGCCAGACGGCATTGTTTGAATATGTGGGTTCGGGAGTCAGGTATGAAGTGACAGAGCAGCCGGCCGAAGATTACGTTCAGATCCAGCCGCAGGGAGAAAGCGCTGCGGTCGGAACGGTGCCGCCTTCCGGAGCATATGTGAATTTTGTGAATCTTTATATTCCCAAAAGTGATCGGGATACGGCAAATCTGATGATTCAAAAGAGTATTTCCTTTCCGGAGGGGTATGAAATGCCGGAAACGCCCTGGTTTTCCTTTCAATTACAGCTGGATGGCCGGAAATTCTCTTTGGAACAATATGAAATACATGATTCAAGAACGGATGAACTGTTGGATAAAGGAGTAACGGATTCGGAGGGCATATTTAAGATAAAAGGCGGATGCACGGCTGTATTTCGGGAGATACCGACGGATATAGATTATCTGGTTACCGAGAAGCCGGAAGACGGATGGTACAGCACCAAAGAGACCTCTTTAGAAGGAACGGTCACTGCGCCCGGAACGATTGTAAATTTTAATAACAAAAATGTTTCTTTTGCAGTCAGTAAAGAAGTAGAAGGCGGTGAGTCGACCGAAGAATTCCGGTTTCTGCTTACGAAAGCCGACCGGACTGTCTGGGCGGACGCGGCATATTATCTGTATCGGACCGTGGATGGAAAACTTGTTGATGACCTGGTTCATCAGACCGAAAAGGATGGAAGCTTCCTGATGTGTCACGGACAGACGGCTGTTTTTATCGGCGGAGAGCCGGGAACAATTTACAATGTTTCGGAAATTGCGAATCCGGACTATGTTCAGGTGCTGCCTGCAGATTCCAGAGGATATACAGATAAAATGGTTTTTGATGGTGTGGAAGTGCTTCCCTTTATAAATAGGAAGGAATCGAATGCGGGGACCTTAAGTGTGACGAAAGTAGTTGAAAATGTGAAAGGAACAGCGGCATTCGCACAGGATGAATTCGGTTTCCTTTTATATAGGAAGAAACTCAGTGAAAATGAGCAGGAATCTGTCTATGAACCTGTGAAAAATGCGGATTTTGTAATCAGCTCGGGCGATACGGAATTGACCGGGCAGACCGATGCAGAAGGAAAGTTTACCATCAAGGCTAACGAGACGGTGAGATTTACCGGACTTGATTATGGAGAATATAAAGTAGAAGAATCGCAGCTTTCCATTGAATATGTGGCGAAAGATGGCCAGAAAGTTCAGGAAGGGATTTTGACGGAAGAGGGCTTGCAGTTTACATTTGTAAATCTGTATTTGTGTAAAGAACTCGATCTGTATCTGACTAAAAAAACTACAGATGGACAGCCACTGGAAGGTGCATCCTTTATGCTCTATCGGGATGCGGCGCTTACCAATGCGGTAAGGGAGGAGCCTTTTGTGAGCGGAGCGGATGGCATGGCAATTATTTCTGATTTAAAGGCAGGAACCTATTATTTGAAGGAAATCCGGTCACCGGAAGGATATCGGCTGTGGGAAAACCCAATCAAAATCGATGTTATGCGTGTAGGGGCAAATATGGAAGTGACGGTTGATGACAGCCTTTTGGGAACGGATGAAGCGGGGCAGATTTATACGAAGCTGTATCCGGATCGAGATGATGAAGCCTATATTACCGTTTATAACAGCAGAAATTTTATGCTCCCGATGACAGGCGGAACAGGTGTATTCCTGTTCACGTCACTTGGTATGCTGGGTCTTACGATTGGCACATTACTCTATAAAAAGCAATGTTCTCATCGTGCAAATCAGTGAGGATGTTGTTTGAAAATAAAAGAAAAGGAGAAGAAACAATGATGAAACAAATGACAAGAAACAAAGCGGCAGGAAGGAAAAACAAGAAAAAAAGCATGCAGTGGGCGGCTGCGGTAATGGCACTTGCTCTGACCGGAATGAATGCGTCCGAAATGGCGGCGATGATACCGATGCAGGTAAAGGCTGCCGAGACAGCCAATTCCATCATCGACGGAACGCAGACGACGGGGAGCCTGGTCATCAAGAGAATGAGTAAGGAGACAGGGCAGGCGGTTCCGATTGGCGGTGCCAGATACTCCATTTATAAAATCATGAGCTTGGTTCCGGGAAGTACAGTGGGAGAATTTGCATCATTTGAGAAAGTAGCAGCGTATCAGGACGTACTTAAAACGGTTCAGCCTGATGAATTGTTCGGCAGTTATTCGGCTGCAGAACTGGATGCACTTGCGATACGACTGGAGCAGGCTGCCGCAGAGCAAACGCCGACTGCCTCCGGGATTACTGCAGAAACAGACGGAACCTATACCTTTGAGAATCTGGCACTTGGTTATTATCTGATAGTAGAGACGAAAGCGCCGGACGGTTATGTGGCAGGAAAGCCATTCCTGGTGTCAATTCCCTCAACCGATAATTACCAGAGCAATGCGGCAGGAACAAAATGGGTCTATGATGTGGCAGTTGCTCCGAAAAGCGCAGAAATATCCATTGATAAGAAGCTGGCGGACTCTGAAGACGGAAGTGTGAAAGAAGGAGACTACGTACAATATGTCATCGAAACTTCGATTCCGGAATATACAGAAGATTACACCAACCCGAAATTCATAATCAAAGATACGATGAGCGACGGACTGGAAATTCTGAATGATACCACACACCCTGTTACGATCAAGATAGACGGGATCCCGATCAGCGCATCATTAGATACCTATGCATTCACGGCAGAAAACAAGACCGGCACAGCGGAAGATCTAAGCATACAGTTCCAGCCGGATTATATTAAGCAGAACCTTGGGAAAGCTGTGGAAGTGACTTATTTTGCCAAAGTGAATGACAAGGCAGTGATGGGAATCACAGGAAATTCAAACCAGGCTGTCCTTGAGTATCACAACAAACCGGGAACAGATGCCCAGGCCGAATCGGCTGAAATCAAAGTCTACAGCTTTGGCATCGAGGTGGAGAAATTTGCAAAACCATCTGCTGCCCTGGAAGGAGCCGTGTTTGAGCTTTACTCGAACGAGAATCTGTCCGCAGAAAACAAAATCGGGACAGCAACTTCGGACGAAGACGGAAAACTGCAATTCTCCCGTCTTGATGAAGGAATCTATTATCTGAAAGAAACACAGTCACCTGCAGGCTATACTCTGCTTGCAAATCCAGTCAAAATTGAAATTACAGCATCCGAAATGAATCAAGTTGCAACAGGCACATTTACACTCAAAGTGAATGATAAAGAAATAACAGCGACAGATGGATCATTCGTGACAAAACTTAATACGGATTCCGGTATTTCCACGGTTGCGGTGGAGAATCAGAAGGGCTTTTCGCTGCCGGAAACAGGCGGGATTGGCATCATGATCTTTCTGGGAATAGGAATTGTGGGAATCTTGATCCTTTCCGGAATTATGGTTAAAAAGATGAAACTTTGATGAAATGATATCAATAATTTACATTTCCCTCAAATAATGGTATAGTAATGAGAAGTAAGGTATGTATTTTTAATGAATTTGGTGAAAGTTCATATTATATAACTTCGGATGCAGGTAACAAATCAGCCGGGCTCTGAATATATATCATGTGAAAATGAGGGACAGGAAAGCATGGAAGAAAAAAATCGATTCAGCAAATTGTTAAACAACCTGATGACGGAAGCAGAACTGAAGAATAATACACTGGCTCAGGAACTGCAGTACGATGTATCTTATATCAGTAAATGGGTGAGCGGGCGCATGATCCCGGCGGAGAAGTCATCCAGGAAAATATTGAATGGAATTAGTCAGTGTATTGTTAATAATGCCAGCGAAGCAGGAAGAAGAAGTCTCATGGAGAATTATCAGGTGGATAATATCGGGGATCTGAAGAGCGCGATTCTGGATAATATGGTGGCAGAATATAATTACGTAAATGAAATGAAGAGGAATACCGGCAATGATGTGGCACCCAAGACATTATTTTTCCCGGAACTGAATCTGTCGCAATACATCGGGAAAATGCATCACCCGGTTCTGCGAAGGGTTAATTCGCTGGATGTTGTGGCGGTCATGGATCTGATGGCGGTGGATCATGAATACCGGATTCAGTTTACGATGATCGAGAATGAGCATATCCCGGATCACAGAGGATATCCTGACGTGCATTATTCCATGATTCTGAATATACAGCCGGAAAAATGGGATTATCTTTATGACACGTTATTCCTGATCCATCTTCTCACGGATAACACGTTTGTTGATTTCCAACTCTACGGCGACGAACAAGCGGCAGGTCGGCTTATCTTTGCGGTGAAGGATGATTTCGTAATTAGCGGACTTCTTATTAACACTGACAGATGCATCTCAGTTGCTTTGAGTGAAGAAGTGGATAATTGTAATACAATTTATAAAAATATGAAGGCATTCTGCAGTAAAGAGCGTCTCCTTTTCCGAAGAGTTCAGATGAGTGATCTCTTGCTTCAGCACGATTATGTACATAATCTCCTGTCACCGAATCTGAGATGGGTCATTGGGCATTTGACGGAGCATTTCCTTCCGGATGAGCTTTTTGAAGAAATTCTGGAAGAATTAAGTCTTACCGGAAAATTGACGACGAGCGTTGAGGTGGTTCGAAACACGCATCGGCTTGCGAAAAAGGTGATGGAAGAATCACATATCCGGATGATGATTTATGAAACGGCGTTTTCGAATCTGGTTACAGCACACAGTGTGGATTTCTATAATCATAAAGTTTATCTGAGTGCGGAACAGAGAATGAAATATATGAAGCACATGCTGGCTTTGTGTGAAAATTATGAAAATCTGGAAATCCGTCTGGTTTATGGTAAATTCATTTCTGATTTTGAATTCGCAGATGATCAATGTATATTTCTGTCGGATACGATTTCCTGTATACGGCTGAAAAATGTGGGAAGTCCGAATAATATGATGTTAGTGAACCGGTTTGACATGCAGAAAATACTGGAACAGTCATTTGAAACGTGCTGGGAATATGAAGATAATGTTGTGATTTACGAAAAAGAAGCCATTGTTGATTATGTAAAGCACATGATGCACGGAATGGAAATGGTCATGAACATGGAATAATCAGAAATAATATGGCACGATGTGAATAAATGGAAGCGTGTAATTCGAAATGAATCACACGCTTCCATTTTTTGTCAAAATGACTCCCGTGTGTTCCTGTTTGCACTGTGCTACACTGGTAACAGTTTTTGCAGCAAATACAGAAAATACGAGAAGGAGTTAGTTATGATGAATGTGAATGAGAAAATGACTGGGAAACCAAGTGTAGATCGTCCGTGGATGAGATATTATCCGAAAGCGTTAATCAGTGGATTAGAGGTACCGAAGTGTACAGTCAATGAATATTTGAAAATGAATTGCCCGGGAGATGAGGTCGCGGCGATGCATTATTACGGAGCGGATATTCTCTGGCGGGAAGTATTTGAGAATGCAGAAGCGGTAGCTCGCTCTCTGCGTGCATTGGGATTTGGAGAGAATGATCAGATTCCGGTATTCCTGCGTTCGGTTCCGGAATTCGTGTATCTGCTTCTGGGGGCAGAGAAGATTGGCGCCTCCCTGCTTTGCAGAGATAATACGTTGGAAGAAAATGTGGAAGCCGTTGCCAAATCCGGTGCGAAGGCGATCGTAGCACATGATTTTCTCCAACAGAATGAGCTGGAAGCATATCTGGCTGGAAGTGAGACGAAGAAAGTGGTTCTTGTGAATCCCTGCAATTCCTGCAGCCGGAGCGATATGCCGGATTATATTCAGAAATGTCTGGACAACAATTATGCCGGGCAGGAAGCACATGGACCGGCCTCTATGAGCTGGGATGAATTTATGGAACTTGGAAATGAATATACCGGAACGGTAGAAGCACCGGTGGATGTGAATCGTCCCCTGCTTCGTGCATACACAAGTGGTTCCACCGGCCCGTCAAAACAGGTGATCCATTCTTCCTATACCATGATCGGAACCATTCATCAGATGAATTTCTATGCGGGTTCCGATGCGTTCCGCCCGACCTGGCTGGTGACCGCGCTGCCGCCTGCTCTCGTAGCGGTGGTTGTGTCCATGATATTAATGCCAATGGCATCCAATAAATTGTTGATTCTGGATCCGTTCTGTGATCCGATCGATGTGGATCTGGAAGTGATGCGTTATCGCCCAAATGCATGGCCGACCATTCCGATGTTCATGGAGATTCTCATGTATAACGGCCGTGTCCCGGAGGATTACGATATGTCACATCTGCTTGCTTCGGGAGTGGGATGCGAATCCTATAATAACAAGCAGATCCGGAATGCGCAGAAATTCCTGAATGCCCATAACTGTAATGTTCGATTTACCGTTGCATACGGATGCAGTGAAGGCGGTTCCAATATGACTCTTCCTATGTCAGATAAGGAAATGGCAAATGGTAATGTCGGTATTCCGCTTCCGCTGAGCATGATCAGCATCTTCAAACCGGGAACACAGGAAGAACTGGGATATAATCAGCTTGGAGAAATTTGTGAATGCGGCCCGGGTGTTATGCTCGGCTACGATACGGAGGAAGCCACAGCGGATGTACTTCAGAAGCATGCGGATGGCAGAATCTGGCTTCACACCGGAGACATCGGATACATGGAAGAAGATGGCAGCGTGCATGCATTCACCCGCGGGGCCGCACCACGCTATGGCGGCGGTGATCTGGCAACTCTTCAGATGGAAAATCTGGTTGCGGATGCAAATATCGCAGGAATCCATGATGAGTTCTTTGTGGTGGCACCGGACAACAAGCATAGTGGATATTATCTTCCGTATCTGTACGTTATGCTGGAGGAAGGATATTCGGTTGAAGATGTGGAAGATGAGATCCGGGCATGCCTTGAGAAGCATATGCAGCCGGTTCGGATCACGGAATTGCCGGAGCGTCCGTTCTTCCACTTCAAAACCAATCGTCTTGGACTTAAGAGTGAGATTCTGGCAAGCGGATTCGGAGAAGAAAGCCAGAAAAAGGAAAAGAAAGAAAAATATGCATAGTATGTCAGTGGGCAAATTCGTGTACAGTTTTGTTGAAAAATGTGACAACATTTCGTGGAATAAATTGGGTATATTTCTGCTTGAAAACAAGTAGAATTCATGCTAATCTTAAAGTAGCATTTCTGCGCCGTTTACTGCATCCAGAGGGGGTAACAATATGAAATATCAAGTCAGCGAGGTTTGCAGTAAAGTGAAATGTGAACAGCTTTTTGACCGTAATATTCGGGGGAAAAGTTGTTCGTGCAGTCAGTGCATTAGCACGGATTGTAGTAACTTTTCAACAAATAATTAATAAAGGAAGGAAAATTATGAAAAAAAGGATGAAGAAACTCGCGAGTCTTCTTCTCTCCGTATCAATGACCTTCGGTATGATTTCGTTTCCTGTATATGCGACCCCAGCTGACGGTACAGAAAATGAAACTGCTGTTGTGACAGAGAGTCCGGAGACAGAAGAACCCGCAGACGCTGCTGGCGATACGACTGAGCCGGAAGCGGAAGAACAAGAATCAACGCAGCCGGAAACGACGAATCCGGATACAGCACAGACGGAATCACAGCCAAAAGTGACGACCGTTAAGGAAAGTTTCACTACGTATCAGGTGAAATCAGAGGACATCGATGTGTCAGGTGTAACACCGTACAGTATGTCTGTTGATGAAGAGGATGCAGTTGAAGTAGATGAAGACGATCCGATCATGACAACTGTTGAAGAAGAACTGAAGGGTATGACCGTACTGAATGAGGATGGCGAAGCAGTTCCTTTGACAGAAGAACAGATCCAGCAGGTATTATATGTATGGAATCAGTACCAGACACAGTGGGAAGAGAATGCGAATCTGCTTGGTGTACAGCTGCCGTTCTTCCTTTCATTTAACGATGACAAAGATAGGCTGGGTGTTCTGGGAGAAATGCTAGTTCTGGCGGATGTGCCTGTTGAGAAAGTTAGAAACGGAGAGTATAGTTTTGACGATCTTATGGGTATGATCCAGAATTTCCTGTACGCAGATAAATTTGGTATTAAATTTTATGGCAGTGATATTGCCTCAAAACGTGATGAGGCATTAAAGAAAGTGGATAATTCTGGGGCGAAGACACTTGTTCAGAAAATGTTAGTGCTGAATGACTGGCTGGCTCATGAGACTACCTTTGATATGTCATATATCATGCAGGATGAAGATGGAAATCCGATCATGGTTGCAGAGAACCCACAGAAGCATGAGCATTATGATGAAATCTATAATGAAATGTACGATCTGTATGAGGACCAGATTAGACAGCAGTTCCGCAGCCAGATTAAAGCAGGGGTAGAAGCGCAGCTCCGCCAACAGTATTATGAAGGGGCTATTAAAAATGCTGTTTATACTCAGGCTTTAGGAAAGAACGAATCTGAAGCTACAGATGAGGAAAAAGAAACAGCAAATGCTGCAGCAGAATCATATATGAAAGAGAATGCGAAGGCTATCTCTGAAGATGCAGCAGGATTTATTAAGACTAACTTCGGTGAAGATGCTGAAGCACAAATTACCGCAGGAGCAGACCAGTTTATAGAAGAAGCTAATTCAGAGAATGGCGCTGAAGTTGATGGCCAGGTAATACGTATTAATGATATTGTAGATCAGCAAATGGGGCAGTCACTTGACGATCTTGGTGGTATGTCGCCGAACGAGGCAATCCCTGTTTACGCTAAGCAGGCTGCAACCGGTCTTACAGAAGGTATCATCGGTGCATGGGAAGGCAATCATATCGGTGTTCTTGCAGAAGGAACCGGTGTATGTGCAGGTTATGCGAAAGCATTTGCGTATCTGTTACAGTACATGAGCCCGGAACAGTACGGTGTGAATGGCTCCGGAACAGACATGAGCAAGGCTGAAAACTGGAAGAAAGCAAAAGACCTCTATTACGATGCAGAGGGAAATCTTGATGTTGATCAGGATTACGTCGTAGATATGGTTCGTATTACGTTTGATGCAGATGTACAGATGTTTGGCGAGGACAGCAACTTTGGTGAGGTTCACTTCTGGAATGCCGTTAAAGTTGATGGAAAATGGTATTACGTTGATCCATGCTATACAGACATTTATGTAGAATGTATGGATCGTGACCGTGTAGAAATCGATGGTACAATGAATCATATGTATTTCATGTTCAGTCATACAACAGCGGCGGAAATGTATGATGGAAATATGAAAGAAATCACAAGTTTGTATAGTGATGTCGCAACGGATAAGTCTTATGAGGAGTCCTGGTATTCACGTATTGCAAGTAATACATATATGAATGACGGAACCGCATATTACATGTATGATTCTACAGACCTGATCTCCATGATGACAGAATTTAACAGTGGTAACCAGAATGACATGGATTGGGATACCATGATGGAAATGCAGGATCCGGATTATAAACTGGTAGCGCATACTCTTACAAATAATGATGTTGTAGATGGCGGAGCGGATTCTGATTTTACTACATTGATTTATTTCAATCCGAAGAATGATGATGATGAAGTTACAACGGCTCAGGTTTATAATCCTTCAACAAAGGAAATGGAAGACAATGAGCTTATCACAGAATTATTTGCACAGTACAAAGAGGAATGTGGTATCTATCCGTCAATTAAGATGACAGCCGCTTTATATGACGGCAAGCTTTATTTCAACCTCAGCAACTGCATCTTGAGCTACAAGATCAGCGATGGTACTGTTGAAAAAGTGAAAGAATATAACAAAATTTCAGCTACACGTGATGATACAATCGCATTAGGCGGAAGAGCATTTAACGTGGTTAGCAGTGAAGATGGAGCAGATTTCACATTCTATAATCGTCCGATTGCAGCACTTACGATCAAAGATGATGGAAAAATGTATGTATCTATCGCAACGAACCTTGGATTTATTTCAGGTAAAGATGCTGTAAATGATACAGAGCATTATGGATATGCATACGAAGAAAGCAACTACAACGAAGATTATAGTAGCTATTCAAGCTCTAACGACAGTGGAATGTCTATGGGCTCTCTGGGATACGATGAAGAAACAAACGATAATGATGAGTTCATGTGGAGTGCTGTATTTGTCGATACAATTAATATGAAGAGCGCTTGTTCACATTCCAAGTATGAGACAGTAACTGTTGAACCGACCTGTGGACGTGAAGGATATACCGAAGAACGTTGTACTTCATGTGGTGCGCCAAAAGCAGATTCCCGTGTAGTAAATGAAGGAACCGCATTGGATCATCATTATGTACACTTCGATGAGACCTATTATACAAAGGATGATAACGGCAACAGGAATACCGGTGAATGTTATGTCTGCACTGTATGTGGATTTGCAATCGAAGAACCGGATGAACCGAAAAAGAATGCTCAGGAATCCGATGAAGATTTTGAGAAGAGACAAAAAGAGTACGAAAAAGAAAAAGCAATCTGGGATGATGCAGTAGCAAATCACGGACATACTTATGAACCAGCAGATGCAACTTGGAGTAATGATTCTGCATCCGTTTCATTCACTAAACTGGAATGCTCATCTGTTTGTCCGGATAAAAAATCTCTCGTAGATTGCTTGTTAGATGATAATACAATCAGCGTAACACTGAAGGACAAAGCAACCGGAACTGCAGAGCTTGATGGATATGAAGGGGAATGTACGACTGGTGCTACCGCAATTTACAAAGCTTCTGGCGAAGCTGAAGGATATAAGTGGACTGCAACCAATAAAGTTGCACTGGATCCTGGACAGCATGCATACGAAGGCAAAATTGAATGGACAGAAGTAAAAGATGACAATGGTAAAGTTACTGATTATACAGTGGCAGAGACGACGACATTAACTTGTGGTATCTGTGGTGACGTTCAGAAAGATGTTCCTGTAGAATTGAAGAAAGAAACGACAGATCCTACCTGCGGAGATGATGGTAAAACAGTTTATACGGCAACTGCAACAGCAAAAGACAGTGCTGGAAAAACAATTGGTTCTATTACTGATTCGAAAGAGATTGTGATTCCTGCAACAGGTAAACATACTTATGGTGACTGGACCGTAACTGCTGAGGCAACCTATGCTAAGGAAGGCAGCAGAGAAAGAACATGTTCCGTATGCGGACACGTTGACACGGAAAAAATTCCTACAGTTGAAGCAGAAAGTGTTACAATCAGTCAAGATAAGCTGGAACTTGAAGTTGGAGAATATGCTGAATTATCAATTACCTGTGTACCGGCAATGGTAGAAGGCGATGAAGATGCAATTTTATGGTCAAGTACAGATGAGAAAGTTGCTACTGTAAGCGACAGTGGAAAAGTAACTGCAAGAGGTTCAGGTACTGCAACGATCAAAGCTGCCATTGGCGGAAAGACAGCAACTTGTGAAGTGACAGTCAGAAAATCCGGAGTACGGTATATGACCCATATTCAGAGCTACGGATGGGAAAAAGAGTGGAAAGAAAACGGTGAAATGAGTGGAACATCCGGCGAATCCAAGAGATTGGAAGGAATTAAGATTGAGCTGTTTGATACAAAATACAGCGGCGGTATCGAGTATTCTACTCATGTTCAGAGCTATGGATGGCAGGATCCGGTTGCTGACGGAAAGATGAGCGGAACATCCGGCGAATCTAAGAGACTGGAAGCAATTAAGATCAACCTGACTGGTGAGATTGCAGAAAAATATGATGTTTACTATCGTGTTCATGCACAGACTTATGGATGGCTTGACTGGGCTAAGAATGGTGAAGAAGCCGGAACAGCAGGACTTTCTAAGAGACTGGAAGGAATTGAAATTGTTCTTGTAGCTAAAGGAGGAGATGCTCCTGGTGATACAGACAGACCGTATGTTACAAAAGAGGTTGGATACAGCACTCATGTACAGACTTACGGATGGCAGACAACCAAATACAATGGCGAAGTGAGCGGAACATCCGGCGAATCTAAGAGATTGGAAGCAATTAAGATTAATCTTGTAGATCCGAAGTATGAAGGAAGCATTGAATATCAGACTCATGTACAGACTTATGGCTGGATGGATTATGTTGCAGATGGTGAAGCGAGTGGAACATCTGGCGAGTCTAAGAGACTGGAAGCAATCAGAATCAAGCTTACAGGTGAAATGGCCGAAAAATATGATGTATACTACCGTGTGCATGCACAGCAGTTTGGATGGATGGGATGGGCTAAGAACGGCCAGTCAGCCGGAACATCCGGATACTCTTACAGGTTGGAAGCTATTCAGATCCTGTTGGTTAAGAAAGGTGCTGATGCTCCTGGAAATACTACAAACCATTTCGTGCAGAAAACAAAATAGACATGATTTCGAAATGATGTGATAATCAAAAAAGGACTGCTGTGAAACGGCAGTCCTTTTTTGCCGAGAAAAGTTTCAGAAGCATTTGTTATATCTGACATGAGATGTATAATAGAAATATCTTAATTAATGAGGAGCGTGAATAAATGAAAACGAGAACAAAACGATTTTCTGCATGGGTTTTAGTGGTTGCGTTGCTTTTTTCACAGGGAATCAGTGCATTGGCAAAAGGGAATACTTATGAGTCTGAATCTATAACAGAGGATACCTACAGTACTTCTTTATATGTGGGAAAACTAAAAGAAACAAAGCGGAAATGTTCTGACCAGACGCGAGGAGTCTCAGCGTATTCGAACGTCCATTTTTCTGAGTCTGAGGAAGAGTGTGTAAATGCAATTCGTACACATATGAAAAATCGTGAGGGAACATTTGAAATCTATTACAGAGTCCCTGAATTTAAAGATGGGCTTGCAATCGGGCTTGCAAAACAAGCGTTGGAACATACGGGTGTCCCAAATGAAGGGGATTATTTATTGTGGCAATTTGAAGGGATTGAAGCAAGTGTTGCCTATTATATAGATGATGATGATATGTGCTGTATGGAGATTACATACACATGTACGTATTTTACAAATGCCGAACAAGAAAAAGCGGTTGATAACAAACTGGAAGAAGTATTTGATGAATTGGACGTGGATGATCAAAACGATTATCAGAAGATTAAAGCTGTATACAATTACATCTGCACACATACCAAATATGATAAAGAGAATCTTAATAATGATGAGTATATGCTGAAATATACAGCTTACGCAGCATTGATCGATGGGAAGGCAGTATGTCAGGGATACGCGGCATTATTCTATCGAATGATGTTGGAGCTGGGTGTGGATACTCGACTGATACCCGGTACAGGCAAATCAGAACCACATGGTTGGAATATTGTAGAGCTAGACAATATTTACTATAATGTAGATGCTACATGGGATGCCGGAAAAGAGAAATATGAGTATTTCCTTAAAGGAGATGCCGATTTTGCAGATCACACTCGTGACGAAGATTATACATCGGCTGATTTTTACAAAGCGTATCCGATGGCGGAGGAGGACTTTCAACTGCCTGAAGTATGCAGGACCGGCGAACATGACTATGTCCCTATTTTTGGGTGGAAAGAAATCCTGGACGAAGAAGGAAATGTAACTGGTTTTTCAGAGGTGACAGGTGAAGTGTCATGTAAACTTTGTGGAGAAAGACACAAAAATCTGGAAACGACTTTTGAAAAGGATACAACAAACAGTGTTGAACCGACTTGTACGGAGGCTGGTGAGGCTGTTTATATTGCAACAATTACTTATAATGGAAAGGAGTATGCTGGAAAGAATAGTGTACTCCTTAAAGCAACCGGACATGATTTCGGTGACTGGGAAACAGTAAAAAATGCGACGAAAGAGGAAGAAGGCCTCCAAAAGAGAACGTGCAGTAAGTGTCAATCGGAAGAAGAAAAGGTTATTCCTAAAGAGCCTACAGTACAATATCAGACTCATGTGCAGACTTATGGCTGGCAGGATTGGGTTTGTGATGGTGATATGAGCGGAACGTCCGGAGAATCCAAGCGCTTGGAGGGGATTCGGATTCAGCTGTATAAGCCGGAATATGATGGAAGCATTAAGTATAGAACTCATGTGCAGACTTATGGCTGGATGGCATGGACAAGTGACGGGGAAATAAATGGAACATCTGGAGAATCCAAGCGCTTGGAAGCAATTCAGATTAAGCTTACCGGTGAAATGGCGGAACATTATGATATCTATTATCGTGTCCATGCACAGAAATATGGATGGCTTGACTGGGCTAAAAATGGTGAATATGGCGGAACCGCAGGCCTTTCCAAGCGCTTGGAAGGAATCGAGATCGTGATGGTAAAAAAAGACGGTGAAGCGCCTGGGGCGACTGATAAAGCATATATCACGTCTACCGGACTCGGTAATAAGAATTATGTTACTTACAGAACTCATGTGCAGACTTATGGCTGGCAGGATTGGGTGTATGACGGTGTCGCCAGCGGAACATCCGGAGAATCTAAACGTTTGGAAGGAATTCAGGTGAATCTTGTAGATCCGGAAGCCGCAGGAAGTATTCGGTACAGAACCCATGTGCAGACTTATGGTTGGCAAGATTGGGTAGCAGATAGTGAAATAAGCGGAACTTCCGGGGAATCAAGAAGACTCGAAGCTATTCAGATTGAATTGACTGGAGAAATGGCTGAAAAATACGATGTTTATTATCGCGTTCATGCCCAGACATTTGGGTGGCTGGATTGGGCTTCCAATGGTGAAAAAGCGGGAACGGCTGGATATTCTAAACGTTTGGAAGCTATTGAAATTGTATTGGTGGAAAAAAATGGAGAAGCACCAGGCAATACTGATAATCCATTCAAACAAAAATAGAAAGTAACAAATAATATAGTTTCTTTTATGGCTTACAAACTGTGATTGTTTACAAAAATTTACAAAAGAGGAAAAAGAAGTTGAAAAAGCGATTGTATTGTGTTACGATATAGTAAAACTTGAATATTAAAGGCATCATTGCGTCCGATTAGGGGAGAAAGAAGGAGGATTTTATATGAGAAAAAAATTGGTCAGCCTTTTGCTGACAAGTTGTCTCGCAATCGGTCTGATTTCAACGACTGCACTTGCAAAGGATGAGACGCTTTCAAAAACAGTAACTACATACCGGGCAAATCTGTATGGCGGAAGCTATGAAACAACTGTGAATGTTAATGTAACGGATATTCCGGAAGATGGCACATTAGAAGGAAAAACAGTAGATGATTTATTATATGCTACTGAGTCTGTACAGTATACAGATGCTATTACCGGAAGATACAGCATTTCATTAGTTCCGAAGTGCCCATGCCAGACAATTACATCTGTTACTTCAAGCATTGGAGATCTTGCACTTGCAGGAGAGCGTTATTATTTTATCAATACTTGCCAGCAGGAAGTACTCAAAAAAGTTGATACGGTCACAGTTACAATGAAACACACATGTATCTACGGAGACCCAATCATTACTGAACCGACTGAAACAGAGCCGGGATCTATTGTAAAGATTTGCATTTGCTGCGGCCACAAAGAAGTTGAAGTGCTTGACCCGACCGGCCCGACCGATCCGGTCGACCCGGTAGATCCAGTTGATCCGGTCGACCCAGTAGATCCGGTCGACCCAGTTGATCCGGTTGATCCGGTTGATCCGGTTGATCCGGTTGATCCGGTAGATCCAGTTACACCGGTAGATCCTGCTAAACCGGCAGATAACAATAATCAGAACAAACCGGCAACTACAGATAAAACAAACGTAAAGACTAAAGTAGATAATACAGCTAAAAAAGCACCGAAGACTGGTGATGAAAGCAACGTAGCTCTTTGGGTTACTACAATTGCTCTTGCAGGAGTATTGGGTACAGGCGTTGTTATTTATGATAAAAAGAGAAAACATAATTAATCATTGAGATGATGAAACCCCACAGTGGATAGCACTGTGGGGGATTTTTTTGGCAAAAATGATATTGTTTTTAATCAGAAATATGTTTTTAACTGCATCCGTGTCTGGGACTCTGGTGTGGGAATAATGAGATCGAATCTGCGTGGGATCACTGGGCAGAGTTCCAGAGGGAAACAAAGCAACTGAAAGCCGACTATGTTAAGCTGTTTGAATATGTAGTTCCCCGGATTATGAAACAATATGCCGGAGATACCTTTTACTGGCCGGTTGCCTCCTGGTCTTCCATCGATTATTTTGGAAGGTGGAAGGCACTTCAATACATGGCACGCCGCTTCTTCGCGCCGATGATGGCAAGTTTTGTAAAAGAAGAAAAAATTCTAAGCCTGTTTGTGGAAAATGAGACGGCATTTCCGGTTTGAGGACGGAAATGTAGTAAAACAGGTGGAGACACTTTTGCCATATAAATATCTGGATTTGAAAAAGCCGGAGATTGAGGTGCAGGTGCAGGAAAAAGAGGATGCGTATATTTTGCAGGTGACAAGTGATGTATTTGCACCGTTTGTAGAGCTGGACTTTGAGGATGCGGATGCGATATTCAGTGACAATTATTTTCATTTGACAGGTGAGATGCGTGAGGTGGTGCTTCGGAAGAAGGATGTTCGAAATGGGAATTTCACGGATGCTATGGAACTGCAAGAAAGGTTGAGGGTGCGGAGTCTTATATAGGTTCGGAAATATAATGATTGTGTATTTTCCTATCTGCATCTACGTTTTGAGGAGATCCATCCCTTTGCCGATGGCAACGGGCGTGTGGGAAGAACGCTTCTGAATTATTATCTTATGACTCATGATTATCCGCCACTGATTCTTCACAGTGAAGATAAGAGGACATATTACATGGCGTTGGCTGTTTACGATAAAACGAGGAAGATATCCGGTTTTATTGAGTTCCTAAAAGAGCAGATGGTGAAGACGTGGGAGAAAAAGAAGAGGATGCCGGTAAAGTTGAATATGTTTTTGTGATGAGGTATGAAATTTGACCGATCTTGTTCTGCCTGATTTTGCAAAAAACGCGCCGTGACAGGAAATACAATCTTGTCACGGCACGTTTTGAATTCTTATTTCTTAATCTGATTCAACTGTTCATTTAAAGCCAGAAGCTGTTCTTTCGTCACGGTCAGGCCGGTCATTCCTGCCATGCTGATCATTCGAAGAAGGGTAAAGCTTCCGAGCATCTGCATAGTAGCTTCATTAAGCATGGAAGCTGCCTGCTGCCCGCCTGCCATCTGTTCCATCATAGCGGCAAAGAGCGCTTTTCCGCCTTCGGTTTTCAGAATATCCTCCAGTTTATCATTCAGTGAGAGATATCCCTCCGGTGCAGTAATATCGAACCAGTTCAGGATGGCCCCCTTTTCTTTCAGACGGTAGTCTTCATTGAATACTTCCACCTTGCGAAGGAAACTTTCATCTTTACATTCCCCTGCAATCGCCGTCAGCGTTGTTTCGCCGTTATTCGGAACTTCAAAATAGAAGAAATGTTCCGGTGAAGTCTGCTTTCCAAGGCTGACTCCGTTTGCAAACAGTTCGACTTCCGGCTGGTTGGAGTAGACGGTTACCTTTGTCACATCTTCTACACGGTCCACATATCTCTTGCCGCAGATGTGAACGAAAGGATCCTCGGATAACCATGCCTTGTAAGCGTAGAAGGAATCCTTTTTATATTTGCGGTCAAAAGTGATAAGGCCTTTGTGGTTCTGTCCGTTTTCACCGCCTTCGTTGCGGGAATCTGCTCCGAAGTCAAACATATTCCATACGTGGGTTGCCCACAGATATTTTCTGGTGTAAAGCTGTTTGATCAGTTCTTCATGGTAATATGCCTGATATTCTTCTGTGTAATCCCCCTGATCCGGATTGGAAGTATGCCAGTTCAGTGCTTCGCAGCCGTACTCGCTGCAGCCGATCGGAATGTTCGGATGTCTTTCGTGGAAGTTATCGAACCACGGCCCGTTCATGGAAGTATTTCCGCCGTACCATCCGAAATAGTGGTTGTAGGATACTACGTCCGGGATCTGGATGTACGGATCGTCTATGCTGCAGGTGGAAAGACATGCGATGGTAGTCAGGCGTGTCTTGTCCATTTCGTGAACCAGCTCGTTCAGGATCCGGTGATTTTCCAGAAGATCCTCATCGGACTCGCCGCCCATAGTGATCTCATTGGACAGTCCCCACACAAAGATGGACGGATGATTGTAATTCTGTACGATCAGTTCCTTCATCTGGGAAATGGTGTTCTCGCGTCCTTTCGGCATGTGGGTGGAGATGTACGGAATCTCTGCCCATACGACCATTCCCCTCTCGTCACAGAGATCGTAGAAATACTGGTCATGCTGGTAGTGAGCTAGACGGATGGTGGTCGCTCCGAGTTCGCAGATCAGATCCATATCCTCTTCGTGATGCTCCGGAAGCAGGGCGTTTCCGATTCCCCATCGGTCCTGATGGCGGGATACGCCGCGCAGTGGATATTCCTTGCCATTTAAAATGAATCCGTTTTCCGGATCGATCCGGAAGGTTCTGCATCCAAAACGTGCGGAAACATTGTCAAGATCCGTTCCGTTTTCTTCCAGCACAGCTTCTGCCGTATAGAGATACGGGTCTTTTCTTCCGTTCCACAAATGTACGTTTTCCAGCGTAAATGAAACGGCAGTATCGGCGCATGTTGTCTCGGCAACGACATTTCCCTCTGCGTCTTTTATCGTATAGCGGATCTGCTGGGCATCTGTTTTATTTGTCACGAATACTTCTACATTTACATTTGCAGATGTTCCTGTAACCTCCGGTGTTACCTGGATGCCGGGGCCGCCGAAGTAATCCAGATCAAAATGGGAACTGCTTACGGCAAGGATATTGACATTCCGATACAGGCCGCCGTAGAATGTGAAGTCCGCGTGCTGTGGATAGACGGTGTCATTTACACTGTTATCGACTTCGATTACGATCAGGTTTTTGGCTTTCAGAGCGTCCGTGATGTTGACTCTCCAGGTGGAGTATCCGCCGTCGTGACTTGCCAGCTTCCTGCCGTTCACATAGACGGAAGCAGAAGAGTTGGCTCCGCAGAGTTCCAGATAATACAGGTCTGCTTCCGGAAGTTCTGATTTTTCAAGTTCTTTTGCGTAAAATGCGGTTCCGCGATACAGGTCATTTCCGCCGTCCTGGCCGTCGATCGCGTTCCAGGTGTGCGGGAGATTGACCCAGTACCAGCGCTCGGGCATCCGTTCCGGTACGCTGTCTGCCTCTTTGGAAAATGCCCATTTGGTATTAAAATTCAGAATCTGTCTCATGTTATATTCCTCCTAATTGGCGCTTTGTTTCGCCTTTAGAATCTCGATGTTTTCCAGTACTTTTTTCTTGCCCAGCGGATAGATGAAGATCAGGCTGAGTCCTACAATTAAGTATAATACAGCAGGAATCAAGGTTGCAATATTGTAAATACCCTGTACAACAGCTTCGGTCTGCACTTGGGCCGCAGAATCGAATCCGATCCATCCGAGAGCCCATCCTCCAAGCCCTCCGGCAACGGCCTGTCCCAGCTTACGCGCAAAGGAATATACCGCATAAACGGTTCCGTCCTCGCGGCTTCCGGTGCGGATTTCCTGGTCGTCGATGATGTCGGTGATGAAGGCCCACATGATCAGGTTGAACACACCGAATCCAAGGAAACCGATGACATTGATGATAATGTAAGTCCACATGGACTTGGTTCGCATAATAAACAGCAGGAAACAGGCAATCGCGCCGCTGAGACTTCCGAAGATTCCAAGTTCTTTCTTCCCGAACTTACGGCTGAGCGGGACAGCGACCGGTGCCAGAATGATACCGGGCAGCATGCTGACTGCATTCATGACCATCACGCCGCTCTTGTCCTTGAAGTAATCGATGAACAGGTACTGGTTGATGGACTGATTCAGGATCTGGGCAGCAAGGATACAGATGGAAGCGACGACGATGCCGATCAGTGCCCGATTGGTGACAAGAGTTCTTACTGTTTCAAGAAATCCGACTTGTTTCACATTCTCTGCTGGAGCAGCTTTTACACGCTCGGTTGTCATAAAATAACAGACGAGGTAGCTGGCAATAGAAAGGATAGAAAATACAAGGGCAACGATCGGGAAAAGTTCGCCTTTCACAATCTGATTGCCGGCAGTGTCAGAAGCGTACAAAATGGCCGGAGCGCCGATACCCACCGCAATATTTGCGACAACAGAACCAAGGCTTCGGAATGTAGAAAGCGCTGCACGGTCATCTGCTTCCGGACTGATCAGAGAAGCCATGGAACCGTAAGGAATATTGATCGCGGTGTAAAAAATGCTGCCCCAGAGAAGGTAGGTGGCAAACATATAGACGATGCGCAGCGTCATCGGCGCGTTGGCCATGGAAGTCTGATACATCAGGAAACTGGCAAGTGCCACCGGTCCGCACATACGGCGCAGCCATGGTTTGAATTTCCCGTCTTTTGCAGGCTTTGCCTTGTCGGCAATACGTCCCATCGTTACGTCGGTAAATGCATCAACGACCCTTGCTACAACAAACAGGGTTCCTACAAGCCCCGGGCTGATTCCAAGTACTTTTGTGTAGAACACCATCAAAAATACACTGGCAAATGTGAATGTGAAGTCGTTACCGAGGTTACCGATCAGGTAGCCGACCTTGTCCCGCCAGCCAAAGGGACGAATCTGTTTTTCTTTGCTCATTCGTTTTCTCTCCTTTGTTTAAAGATTTATTTGTAATGCTTATCCTAAAGGATATCCGAAATTCCAGTGAGTAATATTTTTGCTGAATTTGTAATATTTTTATATTATGTTGAAAAATAATAAAATATATACAATAATTGGAATGTAAGACAAAATATGGAAGGAAGAATGAGAATGAAATACGATGCTACTCTAAAATTTTTTACAGATATCATGGAAAATATGCAGCTTGAAGTCAGGATTTTCAAAAAGCCGTATGGGGAAGTGGAAGAAATGGCAGGCGGAATACGCAAAATTGTGTTTCAGCTGATCGATTATGAAAAATATGTGTATCGTTTTTTCTCTTCCTGCAAGCCAAACACGATTTACAAAGTGTTTGATGAATTTCTGTTTAATTTTATCATCATGCTGCTTCCGGACACCGAAGTGCCGTCTTATATGGTCATCGGACCTTATACGATGAACCCGTGGACCGAAGATGCAATCTTAAATAAAGCGCAGGAATTTCATGTTTCATCCAGTCTCTATCCGGCATTTAAGGACTGTTATGAATCTGTTCCGATCGTGGTGGATTCCAGCACGCTTTTTATGTTGGTAAATGTGTTTGCGGAAAATATCTGGGGATCCAGGGATGCATTTACAATGCAGGAGTTAATCGGAGGAGCGGAGATCCTTCCTGATGCCGGGAAGAGGGAGAAGGTTTTCATAGCTCCGGATGAACTGCAGATGAAAATGAAGAATCTGGAAGAAAAATATCTGTCAGAAAATGAAATGCTTCAGGCAGTTGCAAAAGGACAGCTCCATAAGATCGAGATGTATCTTGGCCGGATCAACCTGCAGACGGTAGAACAGCGGGTGGCGGACCGGACACGAAATGCCAAGAATTATGCGATCATCACAAACACGCTCTTGAGAAAAACGGTGGAAAATTGCGCGGTACATCCATTCCATATCGACAAAGTCTCAGCGGAGTTCGCAAAGAAAATCGAACTTCAGACTTCCGAAAAAGGGGTGACTTTGCTGATGAAAGAGATGGTGAGAAAATATACACTTCTTGTAAAGAATCATTCTCTTCGGGGATATTCTCCTGTTATAAGAAGGGTGATGATCAATATTGATTCCGATCTGGCCGCGGACTTAAGCCTCAGCAGGCAGGCACGGCTTCTGGAAGTGAATCCCAGTTATCTGTCAACCCTGTTTAAGAAAGAGACCGGTCTCACCCTGACAGAATACGTGACAAGAAAGAGGATTGACCAGGCAATCTTTCTGCTTAACTCTACCAATATGCAGATTCAGACGGTGGCGGCGTATTGCGGAATTCCGGATCTTTGTTACTTTACGAAAACATTCAAAAAGCTTGTCGGAATGACTCCTACGGAGTACAGAGGGTATGTGATGCGATAGGAAAATGATTCTGGATATGATTGCTTGATCTGATTACTTGATTTGAAAAGAAAGGTTTGTTATCATGAATTTAGAGTTGCATATTCAGTGTGGAAACAGGAAGGAGGAACGTATATGCCAATCGGAATTATTGCCAATTCACTTTCTGTGATCGTTGGCGGTATTGTGGGGATGATAGCGGGAAACAGACTCTCAGCTGATTTCAAAGAAAAGTTAAATATGATCTTCGGCATTTGCGCTATGGGGATGGGCATCAGCTCAATTGCACTGATGGAGAACATGCCCGCAGTTATTTTTGCAGTGATTTTTGGAACATCGTTCGGATTGCTCATACATCTTGGAGAGAAGATTAACAAAGCGTCAAAAGGAATGGAAACGATCATCGGAAAGTTTATGAAATCCGGAAATCATGGGTTATCGGAAAAGGAATTTGAAGATACGCTTGTCACGGTAATCGTTTTGTTCTGCGCCAGCGGAACCGGTATATATGGTTCCATTATTTCAGGTATGAACGGCGATCACAGCATTTTGATAGCAAAATCGATTTTGGATTTTTTCACGGCTTTGATTTTTGCCTGCATTCTGGGAGGCGTGGTGGCCGTTATTGCAATTCCGCAGTTTCTCATTTTCTTTTTGATATTTTTGTTGGCAGGGATCATCTATCCACTGACGACGCCTGCAATGATCAATGATTTCAAGGCCTGCGGCGGATTCCTTCTTCTTGCTACAGGTTTTCGTATGATTAAAGTGAAAATGTTTCCGACAGCGGATATGATACCTGCGATGATACTTGTTATGCCCTGCAGTTGGATATGGGTTACATATATTATGCCGTTTGTCAGTTGATGGCATGGAAAGTGAGGATATGGTATGGCGTTAGCGAGTGAAAAGATCTATACGATTGAAGATATTTACAATTTACCGGAAGGGCAGAGGGCGGAATTGATTGATGGGCAGATTTATATGATGGCGCCTCCGAATAGACAACATCAGGAAATAGTCGGGGAACTATACAGAGAAATTTCAAATTATATACGTTCCAATCATGGATCATGTAAGCCATATATTGCGCCGTTTGCCGTATTTTTGAATGAAAATGATAAAAATTATGTTGAGCCGGATATTGCTGTTATCTGTGATAGAAATAAATTGAACGAAAAAGGCTGCCTGGGAGCACCGGACTGGATTATCGAAGTTGTTTCGCAAGGGAGCCAGCGTATGGATTATATGATAAAATTGTTCAAGTATCGAACGGCTGGGGTCAGGGAATATTGGATCGTTGATAGACAGAGAAACAGAATTACGGTGTACAATTTCCAGAACGATGACGTAAAAGAATTTTCTTTCTCGGATATGGTGAAGGCTGGAATATTTGAAGATTTTGAAATGGATTTTTCGAATGTTATTTGAAATTATCAAATAGGTAAGAAAAAGGGATGCTGCTTTGGGTGAAATGCATCCCTTTTTGATTGTGGTTTTTATTGAAGTTGCTATAAGTTTTTGCTTTTTAAGCCGTTCCCGTAATATGCCTTGCCACATGCACCCCGCTTGCGGATGCGTGGGACAGGGAATGGGTCACACCGCTTCCGTCACCGATCACATACAGTCCTTTGTATGGCGTTTCCAGGTTTTCGTCAATATCCACTTCCATGTTATAAAACTTAACTTCTACGCCGTAGAGAAGGGTATCATCATTCGCGGTACCCGGTGCAATCTTATCCAGAGCATAGATCATCTCGATGATTCCGTCAAGGATTCGTTTCGGCAGTACCAGACTCAAATCTCCCGGAGTTGCGGCGAGTGTCGGGCGCACCAGTCCTTCTTCGATTCGTTTCTCATTGCTTCGTCTTCCTCGGATCAGATCCCCGAAACGCTGTACGATCACGCCGCCGCCCAACATATTTGACAGACGGGCAATACTTTCTCCGTATCCGTTGCTGTCTTTAAATGGCTCAGAGAAATGCTTGGAAACAAGCAGGGCGAAGTTTGTGTTCTCTGTCTGCTTTGCGGGATCTTCATAACTGTGTCCGTTTACGGTCACGATTCCTTTTGTATTTTCATTTACGACGATTCCGTTCGGATTCATGCAGAAGGTACGGACATTGTCCTCGAATTTCTCAGTGCGGTATACGATCTTGCTTTCGTAGAGTTCGTCGGTCAGGTGAGAGAAGATTTCAGCCGGAATTTCCACACGCACACCGATATCAACGCGGTTGGAGCTGGTCGGTATTTTCATTTCGCGACAGACTTTTTCCATCCATTTGCTACCGCTTCTACCTACGGATACAATACATTTTTCGCAGTCGTCAAACTGTTCGCCGCAGTATACGCGATAACCTC
Source organism: Bariatricus sp. HCP28S3_F11 (assembly GCF_052065395.1). Lineage (NCBI taxonomy): Bacteria > Bacillati > Bacillota > Clostridia > Lachnospirales > Lachnospiraceae > Bariatricus > Bariatricus sp. HCP28S3_F11. Next base: position 80,645 of record NZ_JBQHUC010000011.1, read on the forward strand.
CGTCTGCCATCTCAAGGCGGTCAACCTGATAATTGAAGCGGAATTCAACCTTATCTTTCAGTTCAGCGTAAAGGTTTTCCAGAACCACATAATTGATGTCGGTTCCCAGATGACGGACAGAAGCATTCAGAAGATTCAGTTTGTTCTGCATGCAGAGCTTTTTGAATCGGGTTCCGGCTGTGGAGTACATACGCGTTCCCTCTCCGCCGTGTGTTACGTTGATTTCATCTACATATTCCATCAACTCGATTGCCTTTTTGCGCCCGATATGTTCGTAGAGTGTACCGCCAAAATCATTGGTAATATTGTATTTTCCATCAGAAAATGCACCTGCACCGCCAAAACCGCTCATGATTGCACACGTTTTGCAGTTTATGCAGGATTTTACTTTTTCGCCGTCGATTGGGCAGCGCCGTTTTTCGAGCGGGTTGCCCAGCTCAAATACGGCAATCTTTAAATCGGCATTCTGCTTTACTAATTCATATGCAGAAAAAATTCCCCCCGGTCCTGCGCCGATAATAATAATGTCATATTTCATAATGATCTCCTTTCGTCATGTGGTCTGTACAACATTTACAGAAGACACTTTTTTATAGGATATGCAGTTTCCCTAATAACATAAGGAACTCGCAGTCTTATTTTGGGGACAAGAATACGAGTTCCGATGTAGTCACTTCTTAACATTTCCTATTTGTCGTATATGTTTTTCTGCTCTTATCATAGCACAATTTATAGAGCGATTCCAGAGAGAAGTTTACACCATCGAAACGATATTGTAAATTGACAATTTGGAAATAAGAAAATAAAATTAAAGGAGAGAATTGCTGCAAACTATCTTAAAATAGCAAGATTAGAAGATAAGAAGAGAGGTAGAAGACGATGGAATTACTGGAACTTATGAGAACAAGACGCAGTGTCAGAAGCTACAAAGACGATGCAGTGTCAGAGGAAGATATCACAAAAATCTTACAGGCAGGTATGCTTTCCGCATCCGGTAAAGCGATCCGTCCATGGGATTTTATCGTAGTTGAAGATAAAGTAGTTCTTCAGAAAATGGCCGGATGCCGTGCAGGCTCTGTTAAAATGCTGAAAGAAGCAGCTTGCGCGATCGTTGTTGTCGGGAACGGTGATGCTTCTGATGTATGGATTGAGGACTGTTCAGCAGTCATGAGCAACATGCACTTGATGGCACATGCCCTCGGACTTGGAAGCTGTTGGGTACAGGGAAGACTCCGTAAAGCAGATGACGGAAGAGATACAGAAGAGTATGTAAGAGATATTCTCGGCTATCCGGAGAATTATAAACTCCTTGCAATCCTGACGGTAGGAGTACCGAACGAAGAAAAAGCAGCATATGAGCTGGATAAACTTCCGGTGGAGAAGATCCACAGAGAAAAATTCTAGAGAGAATATTTGGTAGATGACTTTTCAGAAGATGAGAAGAGTTTCATGAAAGTGAAGGTCTTCTCATCTTTTTTGCCATGCATACGCTAAAATGTGGTGGTAGACTGTTTTAAACGTCGAATTTTATCGAAATATCACTTTATTTATCGATTGGCAAAAGGCTATTGACATCGGTCGTTCTATTTTTTATATTGAATGTAATCAAAAAATCAGGAAAGCATTATTTTAGAGAGTGACATTGCGGAGAAACCAGTATAAAACACAAGAAAGTTTGCAATGAAAGTAACTAATTGTTTTTATTGCGCACGAAAAAAATAGTGTAATATACTGAAAGGAGAAATGGATGCAGGAAGTAAAACTGCAATGGCATTCAGCGTTTACCTCTGCGCTAAGAATTGAACTTGAGGAAAATGTGGATAATCTGCTAATAGAAGAGGAACACCTCCTGGGAAAGAAACCGATGCAGATAGATGTTCTGATTGTCAAAAAGGATGTCGGAATTCGTATTCGTAAGAATATTGGACGAATATTCAGGAAGCACAATATAATTGAATATAAATCGCCGGAAGACTATCTCAGTATTAACGATTTCTATAATGTATTTGGGTATGCCTGTCGTTATCAGGCAGATACGGATAAAGTAATGGAAATAGATCCGGAAGAAATTACAATTACATTTGTTGCCCATTCCTATCCAGGGAAGATGTTAGAACATCTGAAGAAAGTATGGCATATGCACATAGTAAAAAAGGAGGGCGGAATATATTATCTGACAGGAGCAGCGTTCCCGATTCAATTAGTGGTGACAAAGGAATTGTCCGATACAAATAATTTCTGGTTGAAAAGTATAAGGAACGATTATAAAGAAAAAGAAGAATTCATGGAGCTGCTTGACCGGTATGAGATGAAGAAGGAATCGGTTTATTATCAGGCTGTGATGGATATTATTCTTCGGGCAAACAGAAAAGTGATCGAGGAGGAACGGAAAGTTATGTGTGATGCGTTAAGAGAATTGTATGAAGAATGGTTTGCGGATGAATTGGAAATGAAGAGAAAAGCAGCAGTGGCTGAGGGACTTAAACAGGGACTTAAACAGGGAATTGAGCAGGGAATTGAGCAGGGAATTGAGCAGGGAATTGAGCAGGGAATCGAGCAGGGAATCGAGCAGGGAATCGAGCAAGGAATCGAGCAAGGTGCAGAACTAAGCTTACTTGAATTGATAGCTAAAAAGCTTAAAAAACATAAATCTCCGGAACAGATCGCAGAGGATTTGGAGGAAGATGTATCGGTCATTGAAAGAATTTGTAATGTAATGAAGGACTTCGCGCCGGAATATGATACGATTTCAATTTACAAACATATGCAGAAGATGTGAAATATAACAAGGGAATGCCGCTATATGCGGTGTTCCCTTTGTTATATCGTGAGGATGTACTCTCTGAGGCATGGAAACGAGTAAAAGCTAACAAAGGTTCCAGTGGTGTGGATGGTATCGAAATCGAGGATATTGAAACGATGGGAATCGAGAAATATCTAACAGAACCTCACTAACCAAAGAAATTCCATAAAGTAAAAATGAAGAAAGTATCAGCCAAAACTTCCACGGTCCTGCATGGGACAAGTGGAATCTTGGGCGTCCCTTCCCCATCTGTCTAAATCGCTTCTAAAACATTCTCATATTTTTCCATAATATGTTCTTTCAAGGATATAAATGCAGGTATATAACTTTCTATAATAATCTGGACCAGGTTTCTGGCGGCTTCGCCATTATAAATATGTGTCATATCGTTACGTGACTTCAGCATAGAAAGCCATATGTCTTCATCAAGAAAATCATATATGGAATAAGCCGCCTTGATAATTTCCCTGGGTGAACCAGTGAGTGCAATGCTTTTCCCTTCATATCTCAACAGTTCTTTCAGAACTTTCCAACCCAGTTCAAATTGAATAAAGAATTTATCAATGATACCACTGATGATAAATTCATTTGTCAGGTCTTCATTCTGAGCTTTGGAAAGAATATTAAGGTTGGAAATAAAATTATCAAATTTTTTCATAAATAATCCTCCCTTCCTTTTCAATAGAATTTAGTAGTTTTTTGTCGACAGATTTATCTAGATCGACTACATCAAAATCCAACAGTGTCGAAGTCTCCTCCCTTGCTGCAAGTGTAAAACCTATAACATTTCCGCCGTGCACTGCAAGGTCAATGTCACTTGCGCGGTAAAAATCTCCACGTGCTCTGGAACCAAATAAGATGACTTGTTTTATTTGGTATTTTTGTGCAAAATTTATGATTTCTTCTAAAACAACCGGCTTTATACCTGTCTTGCCTATTTCTTTTAGATATTCCATAAAGGCTCCTCTTAATCATCATTTTTGGTAACTATTCAGAACCACCCTTATTCAAAGATGAAATCAGGGTGGCCTGAGATCGCATTTTTGATTGCTTCGTAAGCATTGTATCCCTGCTTATGTGCCGTACCAACGTA